>CAYSUA010000352.1:0-6785 GCA_964433795.1 uncultured Desulfobacteraceae bacterium
GGATTTAAGGCAATCTGTAAACGGACATCTTAACCTTTTGCTCACCCGCCTGGAGCGTATTGACCATAGGAAACCAAAACCCTCTCCCAAAAAAGGTGCATGGAAAGCAGGGATCAAGGCTCTTCAGGAGCGAGCAGAGAGAGAACTTAAAGCAGAATTAAAAATGGGGAAACAAATAAAAACATCCGGACAAGGTTCGAGATCGAGGAAGGGGAAATGAAAATAACCGAAAAACTTTTGCGCTACTTTTCAGAAAATAAACGGAACAGTTTATTCGGAATCTTACAAACCCACGGCTGTCAAGGGTTTAGCGGCTTCACGCAAGCCCACGAATATCAAGGGCTGACAGAGACTCCTAAAAACCGAAAACTTGAGGATTATTTGAATAGCTGTAAACCCGCTAATACCAAGGGCTAGATTAATGTCTGATAACAGTTATTATGTTAACTTTTATGATTTTTAAGCGTTAAATTCAATGAAAACAGGAAGTTATAAAATATCTCGGCATGTCGCTGAATTTTGCGGTTTTGAAAATTTGAGCAAGTGGTTTTGAAAAAATATTATGCTCCCTGTGATCGTATCCCCGCAAACCCTCGAATACTGGGGCTTTAGAAGAATCACGCAAACCCGCGTTGTTAGCGGGTTTAGAGAGGCTATATTGAAAAAAATATGAATGGGGGCTTTGATGGAATCAAACGGCGGTTGGCGCAGACTACCAGAGAAGAAACGCATCATTCAAAATGAGAAAACAGATCGGATTATCAGGGAGATTAAGAAGAGCCTATCCCGGGGCGTTCAAATGGGACAGCTGATGTTCTTATTGTTGCAGTGGATCGAAATTCAAGAGGAGTACAAGCTGAATCTAGATGAAATCGCGGAAGGTTTAAACGAACTTAGGCTTCCAACCATATCCGGTATTGGTAAATGGCGCGCCGACACAATTACATATATAACCTTTGACCGATCTGCAAAGCCGTTCTGAGAAGCCGTGTACCGGGCGATCGCTTCAAAAGACAGAAAGAAAAAACACTGTAAATATAGCGAAAAAATAATAAACCAACAGGCAGAAAGACGCATTAAAGAAAAATGACTTCCAAAGAGGCCGTATATCGAACGATCGTGTTCAAAACCGTACTGGGGCACGGACTTTTATTTGTTATTTCCTCCAGGGTAGACATTTCGTATCGAAAGCCGGAATCCTGATCGGTTCCCTGGGGCTCATTTCAGGCGAAAAGGAGGGTACTTATGGCTTGTATTTCAAAAAGACGAGAGCGATGGGTAATTGACTTCTACGATAACCATGGAAAACGAAGATGGAAAACCTTGCCGAAAGGTATCACAAAGAAAAAAGCGAAAGACGCCATGCGCGACATCGAGGATCTGGTACGGAGAGGTATCTATTTGCCGGATAAAAAGGTTCCATTGTTCAGCGCGATCGCAAAGGATTGGCTCGAATACAAAAAAATGAATATTCGAACCTCCACATGGGAAATGTATGAAATGCTGATCCGACTTCATTTGACTGAGTTTAAAGATATCAAGATCAACCGGATCACCACGGCTCGGGTTGAAGGCTGGATCTCCGGGAAGCAGGAAGCAGGGACCAACCTTGCCACACTTCGAAAGACAATCGTTACTTTCAACCAGGTTATGAATTATGCAGTCAGACACAAATATCTCGATTACAATCCGGTTAGAGATGCCGAGCGCCCGAGGGACCAGGGTGAGGAAGAGGATTCACCGATCAAGATTTTAACTATCTCAGATATTAACGCATTCATCGACGCGCCGGAAGATCAAAAATATCAAACCTTGTTCATGCTGGCCATCATGAGCGGAGCGCGTCAGGGTGAGCTTTTGGGGCTTAAATGGACCGATATCCATTGGGTTAACAATCAGATCCATATCCAGCGCACATTCAACAAGGGGCGGTGGTATAAGCCGAAGTCAAAAGCGTCCAACCGGAAAATAGATCTCGGACCGGTTATGATGAGCGGGTTAAAAAAGTGGAAGCTGGCCTGTCCGCCGAATAAGCTGGATCTGGTCTTTCCAAATGAAGTCGGAGGGCCTATCGATCAATCAAAGCTGCTCAAGAAATATTTCTTTCCCGCCTTAAAAAAGGCGGGTATCGAGCGGATCCGGTTTCACGATATGCGGCATACGTTTGCCAGTCTTTTGATCGAGCAGGGGGAAAACATCAAATACATTCAATCTCAGCTTGGACATGCAAGCCCGATGATGACATTAAATGTTTACGCTCACCTGATGAAATCGGTCAATCAGGAGGCTGCTTGCCGGCTCGAAAAAACGATTTTTAAAGCAACCGGTAGCAAAATGGTAGCACAAACAAAAAAGACTCGCAGCAAATAAGCTGTAAGTCTTTGATTTAATTGGTGGGCCGTGAAGGAATCGAACCTTCAACCTACTGATTAAGAGTCAGGTGCTCTGCCTAGTTGAGCTAACGGCCCAAGCCATATGCCGTCTATCAATTTTGGGTGGGGATGTCAAACGGTTTTATCCCCTCGAATCGACTGATAACAAGACCGTTCTAACCACGTTTCTGCTTTTGTCTTCTTGATTTCCGCAATTCCCGTTTCCAGGAAATATCCTTCTTTTTTCCCTTATGTTTTCCATTTCTTTCTATATGCCTGGGCATGATCGCGTAACTACCGGGATGGGGATCCCGTTTCTTTTCTTTATCCGTTTCCTTGGCCTTCATTACGGTCGGTTGTTTGGGAAGCGGCGGTGCAATAAAGCATCCACAGGGGATGGTGTCGGCCAGAAAGAGGTTATCTCCCATCCGATAGAATTGAACGTTTCTTTCCATTGATTTTTCCGACTGGACGGTAAGGAGAACCGGTTCCGGATCGATTCGTTTTCCCATGCGTTCCGCCATTTCCTTTGAAGCGGACATGACCACATAAGGGATTCCCATGGGGGTGATATCGTTTTCCAAAATATGGGGGTGGGCCCTCTTCCGGATGCACGTATAAAGGTGTTTGGGAAGTGTCATGGTTTTTACCGGCTTGGGTAAGTGTTCTCTATGTTTGGCCCGAATCATCGTTCCTTCGATTTCAATGGGAGGTTCCGGAAGTGAGATGAGGATCTCATCCAAATGAGATTTCCGTACATGCCGATATCCATCCTCTTCACATACGGCTTTGAGCAACTCCTTCATTTGTACGTACCCTGCCGGATCAGGCACCAGTCCGAATTCGTCAGGATGCCGACCCAAAACATAAGCCATAAATTTTGAGAGCCGATTTAGCGCTTTTTTTTTCTGAACCAAAACTCACCTCAATATTTCATGCAAATTCTATAAACCCTGCTTGACCCATCTTCGGGTGTTTGATAGGTTTCCCACCGGTTCTATAATCCGAAAGAAGGTTAAACCTTTGGGGCTCTTCCAATTATGTGTATTTCCGGAGTACTGGAGTGATGGAGTAATGCATCAAAGACAGGTTTTTCTTTTACAACACTCCAATACTCCCTTGCTCCAACACTCCTATTGAATCATTCCCCAAACTTCTAAGCTTCTTAAAATTTGGCTATAACGCCATTTCCCAATATTATTATACGGTATGTTAACCGATTTTATCAAAGCAAAAGAAAGGAATGTCGGAAGATGAGCCACGAAAAATCTCTTGATCTGTTTCAAAAGGCCCAGGGTGTCATTCCCGGCGGCGTCAACAGTCCGGTGCGTGCCTGTAAATCGGTGGGAGCCGATCCGGTTTTTATCCAACGGGCGGATGGAAGCATGGTGTATGATGCAGACGGCAACCGTTACATCGATTACGTGGGATCATGGGGGCCCATGATTCTCGGGCACCGGCATCCTCAAGTCATTGAATCCATACAATCGGTGCTGTCTCGGGGGACAAGCTTCGGAGCGCCCACGGACCTTGAAATCGAGCTTGCGGAACTTGTCATTGATTCGGTTCCGACTGTGGAACTGGTACGGATGGTCAATTCCGGCACCGAGGCCACCATGAGTGCCATTCGTCTGGCTCGGGGCGCCACCGGCCGGGATACCATCATTAAATTTGACGGATGCTATCACGGTCATGCCGATTCCCTCCTGGTGGAGGCCGGTTCCGGTGTTGCCACCCTGAGTATTCCCGGAAGTCCGGGCGTTCCCAACTCATTTGTTTCCCACACCCTGTCTTTGCCGTTTAATGACATTGATGGATTCAAATCCGTGATGGAAAGAGACGGCGAAAAAATCGCCTGCGTCATTGTTGAGCCGGTTGCCGGCAATATGGGACTGGTGACCCCGGCAGAAGGGTTCCTTGAAGCCCTTCGCGAACAGACCACCCGGTACGGGTCCCTTCTTATTTTTGATGAAGTCATCACCGGTTTCCGGGTGGCGCTGGGGGGAGCACAATCCCGGTATGGGATCTCTCCCGATTTGACCACTTTAGGGAAGATTATCGGTGGCGGGCTTCCTGTGGGGGCATACGGGGGGCGACGGGACATCATGGAGAAAATTGCCCCCCAGGGTTCGGTCTATCAGGCCGGAACGCTTTCGGGTAATCCGGTTGCCATGGCAGCCGGTATCGCGACCCTAAAAGAGCTTAAAAAACCCGGCTTTTACGAAGCCCTCGAAGAGAAAGGCGCCCGAATTGCGGACGGTCTCAAGGGTGCGGCACAAAAGGCCGGAATTCCGGTGACCATGGACCGGGTGGGCTCTGTCATGGGATTGTTCTTTACGGATATCGATGTAAAGAACATTGACGATGCAAAAACCAGCAACCTGGATCGGTTTACGGCGTATTGGCAGAAAATGCTTCAGCAGGGCATTTATCTCGCGCCCTCACAGTTTGAGGCCATGTTTGTATCCTCAGCCCACTCAAATGATACCATTGATGAGACCATCGCATCGGCCGAAGCGGTATTTCAGGAATTGGCGTAATAGTCGGCAGCACGTATTCTTTGTCTCAACCCATGCCGGGGGTCTTGAATTTGATTCCTGATCTCCGGCATTCTAAAATCCCACCCAGCAAATGCTACGAGGGCAACGTCCCGTTTCGTGGAGCGGCATGGAAATGGTGAAAAACGGAGAATGAGTATTTTATGGAGCTGGAAAAGAACCGGATACCAGATGATGTAAAACGGATCCATCTCATTGCCGTCTGCGGCACCGGCATGGGGGCTTTGGCCTGCATGCTCAAAGACCTGGGATACGAGGTGACCGGATCCGATCAGCGGGCATATCCTCCCATGAGTCGATTTCTCGAGGATAAAGGGGTTATCGTTTCAGACGGGTTTGATGAAGATAATCTGCTTTACGGACCGGACCTGGTCGTCGTCGGCAATGCGGTTATTCGAGATAATCCGGAAGCAAAGAAAATGAACGCCATGGGATTGAATTTCTGCTCCATGCCCCAGGCCATCAATCATTTTATTGTGGCGGATAAGAAGACGATTCTCGTTACCGGCACCCATGGTAAAACCAGCACCACAGCGCTTATCACCTGGATATTGGAGAATGCCGGGCTTAACCCGTCCTTTTTCATCGGGGGAATCCTCAATAATTTTAAAAGCAACTATCAGCTTGGCAGCGGAGAGTACATGGTGATTGAAGGTGATGAATATGATACGGCATATTTCAATAAGGTTCCGAAATTCTACCATTATCAACCGGCGCTGGCTGTATTGACGAGTATTGAATTCGATCATGCCGATATTTACAAAGATTTAGATGAAATCGTGGAAGTTTTTGACCATTTTATTCAACACCTTACAGTGAGATCCAAGCTCTTTGCATATGACGATGATAAAAGGATCGAAAGCCTGCTGGGCAAAAGCCGTTGTGAGGTGCATCGCTACGGGAAACGGACGGAATCCCTCCATCGTCTGGGAAAGGTCATGACGGAAACGGACGAGACCCGGTTTGAAGTCGTAAAAAACGGCGATCTATTTGGCAGGTTCACCACCCCGCTTTATGGCGAGCATAACCTCCTCAATGCGACTGCCGCCGTCGCAGTGGCGGACGCTCTGGGAATACCTGAACATGGGATCGCCGAAGCCCTTAAAACCTTTAAAGGGGTCAAGCGCAGACAAGAAATCAGAGGAAAAAAGCGGGGTATTACCGTCCTGGATGATTTTGCCCACCATCCCACTGCAGTCCGGGAAACCATCCGGGCCGTTAAATCCTGTCACCCCCGAAACCGATTGATAGCGGTGTTCGAACCCCGCACCCACGCTAGCATGCGGAAGGTATTTCAAGACATCTATCCGGTGTCATTTGATGAAGCGGATATAATTTGCATCCCACATCCTTCCATGCTTCATAAAATCCCCGAGAACGATCGGTTTTCTTCTTCAAAGCTGGTCGAAGATCTCAAAGCACGAGGAAAAGACGCCCATTTCTTCAACGATACCACCGCCATCATCGATTTCCTGGTACATACGGCCAAACCCGAAGATCTTGTTTTGGTTATGTCAAACGGCGGATTTGACAATATTCACGAGCGGCTGCTGGAATCATTATAGCTTTTTATCCGCTATCTCAACCTACCCCGCCAATGGCACGTCCCGTAACCAGCATCAAAAAAAAGCATCGAGCAACGAACAGCATCAACGGTGCAACCTTGACAATCCATCCTTATCTTTGTTAACTGAAGTTTCAGTTTTCATTCAGTTTTTTGCACTTCCACCTGGTTTAGAGTCACGATTTGTTAAACGTAACCCTATTAAAGACACCACATTTAACAGGGTTTGTGATTTACTTGACAGTCTAAAGTTTTGAGCCGTCATGCGGCCCAGGGCAACACATAGTCTGT
>CAYSUA010000353.1:0-6772 GCA_964433795.1 uncultured Desulfobacteraceae bacterium
TGCATCTAACGCTCAATGGCTGCGTTGCAAGCCTCTTCAAAATGCTCACATACTACCGTGTATGCTACGCTTTTTCATCGGCTCGCGCCTTGCCTTTGAACGTGATCTGCTATTTTTAAGATAGCTTCTATCGTAGGCTATTATGCAAATTGTCACCACACACAAGAACACCGATTTTGACGGGTTTGCATCGGTGGTAGCCGCCACCCTTCTTTATCCCGATGCTGTTCCGGTATTACCCAAGCAATTGAATCCAAACGTCAAGGCTTTTCTATCCATTCATAAAGATCTCTTCAAATATTCGACGACCAATGAAATCAATTTCGATGATGTAAAACGGCTCATCGTTGTAGACACCAATGTCTGGGGAAGATTGGATCGAATGGAACCGTTGGCGGTCAGAAAAGGACTTGAAGTGTTCATTTGGGACCATCACACCGTTTCAGGGGATATCCAGGCTCAATGGTGTTGCCAGGAAACAATGGGTGCCAATGTTACACTTATGATCAGGCAGATAAAAGAGCAGGGGGTCGATTTAACTCCGATCCAGTCAACACTTTTACTTTCCGGCATCTACGAGGATACGGGGAATTTGACGTTTCCTTCTTCAAGGGCGGAAGATGCCTATGCTGCAGGCTTCCTGCTTGAGCACAAAGCCGATTTGAGTGTGCTCAACTCCTTCTTGCGGCCGGTATATGGTCAGACACAAAAAAACGTACTCTTTGAGATGATCAAAAATGCAGAGCGGATTAAAGTAAACGGGTATACCATCAGTATTAATACGTGCCCCATCAGCGGGCACGCCGGAAACCTTTCTATTGTTGTTAATATGTATCGAGATATTCTAAATGTGGATGCCGCTTTCGGTATATTCCCCAACACCGAAAACGACAGGTGCATTGTCATCGGTAGAAGCAGCATCGAAGGCATCGATATCGGCGCTATTATGCGAAGCATGGGCGGTGGCGGACATCCTGGTGCCGGATCCGCACTGAGGAAATCGGTTGTTTCCGAAAGCGTTGAAAAAGATATTATCGATTTAATTCAAGGTAATCATAAGGTCGCGGTTCAGGTGAGCGATTTAATGTCATTTCCTGTACTTACGGTACAATCGGACACTCCCATGAAAGCGGTGGCAAAAATTTTAAGAGAAAAAGGATGCACCGGAGTGCCGGTGGTTGAGGAAGAGAAATTGGTGGGGATCATATCCCGAAGAGATTTTCGGAGAGTAAAGAAAGAGTCTCAATTATCATCACCGGTGAAGGCGTTTATGAGCAGGCAGGTGCAAACAGTAGATCCGGGAATGGGCCCCATGCATGCGGCCCGACTCATGGTAAAGCATGACATCGGACGTCTTCCGGTAGTGGAAGACGGTAAAATCATCGGAATCGTTACCCGATCCGATACCATGCGGTATTACTATGACCTGTTACCGGAATAAAAAAATAATTCACTCATCATTCTCTATCGTCACCATGGATCCTCCGGGCACTTTCTTAAATACTGCGGGATCGCCTTCAATTTTTCCCACCGCATTTACCGCACTTGCCGCTCTGCACTCATCTCCCCTGCTGGCCGGCGTTCTTCCAAAGAAAATACAGAATGCATTTCCAGGCGGCCAATAGGCCAAGGCTCCCATCTCCACCACATCGTTTGCATCTTCGGCCTCTTCCACATGCACCGGAATCCCGAAGTAAATCTCATCCCCCCAGGTATTTCCCCTTGCAGAAATCGGAAGCGCTTCCCAGATGGCATCTGCTGTGGCATTATCATCCAGCACGCCGGTGGCGGTGACATCTCCTGCCGTAATTTTGATTTTCCTCATAAAACCTCCTTAAGTCAAAAGGTAGTAAAGTTGATTTGTTAGTGTTCACAGGTTCAGAGTTTACCCGCCTTTGGCGGCGCCGTAGGCGACCAGGGTTACCCGTTTTGGGTTCTGCGTTCAACGTTGAACTCTGAACACTGAACACTGAACCCACGATCGGTTACGCACGTTCTTGGACTTCTTTAATTGTTTCAAGAATCAGATCAAGGGATTGATGAAGCATATGATCATCATCGACTTCATGCAGTATTATTTTTTCCGGTTCAGGGGAGCGCTGAACCATATTCCGGATTGCGGATACAGGTATCAGCTCATCTCTTATTCCTGCGATAATCGCCGTCGGTATATTTTTCGGAATATAAAGGGAATTCAGCAATCCTTTCTCCTCGTCCGCCATAATACAGATACCGTCTTTACTCCCCACGGCAGGAGCAAATAACACCAAACCTCCGACCATTTCCGGATGTTTCATGGCATACATGATTGCCGTCAAGCCCCCAAGAGAAGAACCCGTGATCACCATGGGTCCCCCCATTCCAGCTTCCACAATATCTACTCTCCGGTTAATATCCGGGGGAAGCTCCGGTATCCAGCAGTCCGGATAATGTTGTCGAAGGAGTCGTGATTTTGTTCCCATCGGGCTGCTATCTAGTCCATGAAAGAAGCAAAGCCGCATATTTGTTTTCTCCTGATTGATATTATGATATAATGTCTGTATATGGAATGCATTGACAATTTTTTGAAAATACTCATGTTATATGGAGAAAATCAAAAGCACAATTTCCGATTTTTACCCATAACATAGGAAAAGGAGGTTATCTATGCATTTTATTACTTTTTCAAGGCTATTGGGAACAAATGGGGAGGAAATAGCAAAAAAGGTAGCCGCTCGGCTCGGCTATCGACTCGTCGATACGGAAGACATAGATAACAAGGCACGGGAAATGGGGTTTTTAGATAGTGTTGCCGAAATGGATGAAAAGGCCCCCTCATTCCTTAAAAAAGTGTTTTCCAATCGACCCAATATAAATCTTGCCCGCTTAAATTCAATAATCGATGAATTGGGGAAGGAAGGTGATGCAGTATTTATAGGGCGTGGCGGTCATATACTTTTAAAGAATTTTGGGTGTGCTTTACATGTTCGTGTTGTGGCATCTCGTAAAACCCGTATCCGGACTCTGGTGGAAAGGGGTTATGAAGAGAAAGATGCAGAGCGCGCCATCGAGAGGAGCGATTACGATAGGGGCGGTTTTATGCAGTTCGCCTTCGGTGTGGATTGGAACGATTCAAAACTGTACGATTTGGTATTGAATTTGGATAAAGTCGGCATTGATTCTGCGGCAGAGACGGTGGTTTCTTTGGCCGAATCCGGTGATATTAAATCGTGTTCTCTCCAGTCTCTTGAAGTACTTGGTAATCAGGCACTTGCCAGCAGGGCGGAAGCGGCTATTATGGAAGCAGGGCTATCTTACGGGATCAATACAACCGTATTCGTTTCAGTGGAAGAACCCGGAAATGTGAAGTTGTCCGGTTTTGTGTATAACGACGAAGCGAAGGCCAGCGCCGAAGAAGTCGTAAAGGGCGTCAAAGGTGTTGAGGGGGTTGAGAATGAGATCCGGGTAATACCACCGGAAGGGTACACGTAGAATTTCGTATGCTGCACTTTAAATTTCGGGATGAGAGAATGGGAAAAGGGTGTTACTTTTCCCATTTTTTTCTAGTATACAAGCTTTTTACCATCCAGATCGACCATACCCTCTTCGGTAATGTAACCTAAATTCTTGGACTTTAAAAAGGCGAGCTGGCTCTCAAAGGCTTTCATGGCAAGGGGTGATTTCTTCGCCCACTTGACCCACATGGCAGGCGCAAATCGTTTAAATTTTTCAATATCCGATTCTTTCAGATGGACAATTTCAACATCTTGTCCGATTTGAAGTTCTTCTGTTGTCTCATTGGCTGGTTTATTAGAACCGGACTGGTTTTCGGATGGTTTTTCTACAGCATCACTGAAATCTTCTGTTTTTTGCAGTTTTTCAAAAGCCTCCATGTCCGCTTTCTGAAAGGCAGCATACTGATCATAGGAATATTGTGACACCGCTGCTTCGAACAGGAGCTGCAAAGGTTTCGGGATCATGTTCCAGGTTCTTTTATTGATTGCAAGGCTCATGATGTTTACCTGCCGGTGTAGGCAGGCGGCGGCGGGTGTGTCAGCAATGATATATTTTGCAGTATCGCTATAACGGGAATACGCATTAATCGCTGCACCGCCGTAGTAAAGCGCATCGATATCTTCCTGATCGATGGTGGGGTGTACATCTTCTCCCGGCAGGGGAACCGGAATAGCGCCGATGGCCCTGAAAAAATCGGCAGTGATCCCGCCAAAACACTTGATCTTTTTGTCCTTGAAATCCTCAAAAGATCGGATCGGCACCTTGGCATGAATCAGATTCTCGCCTTGCTGAATCGGGCCGATGTAATGCATATTGTGCCGGGAAAAGGCTTCTCGTGCTAATTCCTTTCCACCCAGCGCGTTGTACCAGGTTTCCCACTGGTCCGGTCGATCCAAGCCGAACGGATACGAGGACAGGAATGCGGCAACCGGTATTTTTGCCGTCCAATAGGCGTCAAAGCAGTGCATGCCGTCAAAAACCCGTGCCTTGACGGCATCGAACATTTCAAATGTTTCAACGATGGTGCCGGCAGGATATCCTTCAATCTGAAGTATACCATTGCTCATTTTTCTGATACCCTTGCAAAATTCCTTAAACTTAACGTAGCCAAGGGTACCGCCTTCCCAAGCCGTCTGAATTTTCAACTTGACGGGTTTGGCAGCCCGAACGCGGGCAACACTGGGAAAACCGAGAGCACCTGCTGCTGCACCGCCTAATGCCGCAGATACCAGAAATTTTCGACGGGATATCTTTTTGGAGCTTATATTTTTTATCTGATCGCGCATACTTTTCCTCCTTTAAGAAAGGATCCAGCACATGGATTCGCCAAACAGAATGGCCAATTTCGCTCATGGTTAGATTTTTTTGCTTATTGCTTATCCCTCATTAGCACATGACTTCACCCCACTGCAAGGCTCAGCAGGGTCCGGTCCGGCTGCTGTGAGAAATGATCAAAATGCGCAAACCTCAAGTCAAACACCTGCGGCTTTGAAGATAACCCGATTCGCGGACGTGTGAAACTCATGCATAAGGGAGCGTAACACCGAACAGGGCTTCGAGATAAACAAAACATCTCGGGAAATAAAATAGTTAGTGCCTATTGAAGCTCTTTCATGCTGTTCGGTGTAACGCTCCCTAATACACTCAGGCAGTCACACGCGCACGAATCGGCTCACCTCCAAAGCCTATTCTTGTAAGCAACTTGGGCTTTGTTCATAATCGTAATCTACAATTTCTGAACGCTGAACCGCTGAACCTATGTTTATATAGCTATAAGTGCTTGAACTTTATATCCGGGTTGATGGAACGGATAACCGACAATACTTTTTTTAAAGACGCGTTATTCATTACGGCGAAAAGGTAACCCTTTTCACGTTCCAACCGGAATCGGATAAAACCCAAGGGCAAATGCGGCCCTTCGATATACGGGATGTCTTCGGCGTGTGCATCGAATGTTTTTCTGATGCTCGTCAATCGGAAACTTCCATTCTCCCATATCTCTATCTTATAGGCGAATGCGAGGGAGAAGTAACACATGGTAAACAGGATAAAGGCCACCATGAATAGACCGAAAAGGACCGATACGCCCAACCGGCTGAACACAGATTCCAAAAAGAAGACACAGAAAACAGCCCATGCCGCGAGGACAAGATAAAAGATTCCCACAAATACTGGTGGGGCTTGATAAACGTAACTTTTTAAATCGGATTTTTCAGCGTTCGCCAATATGCGACACTCCATTGGATAAAACGGCTATGTATATAAAGTAAACGAGCTACCCAGCCTATCGACAGGGTAGCTCCAATGCTCACAAGGTTAAAATATGATCGTAGATTTCTTTCTGCTATCCGTATACTGAGCTATCCATATACGATTCGGGGCAACCAGAGAATAATCTCCGGGAATATAACCACCAGAGCAAGACCGACGGCCTGTAAAATAAGAAACGGCACCGACGATTTGAATATGATTCCCATGGTGATTTCAGGCGGCGCCACACTCTTTAAGTAAAAGAGGGCATATCCGAAAGGCGGACTCAAAAAGGACATCTGCATGTTCACCATGTAGACTACACCGAACCAGAGGTTCACGTCTCCCGCGGCGACACCCGGAAAACCGAAGACACCTTCCCACGGCAGTGATCTCATGATGGGTGCGAATATAGGTACCGCCAAAAGCAGGATGCCCACCCAGTCCAGGAACATACCCAGGAGGATCAGCAGAATCATCATGATGATCAAGATCCCGTATGGACCCAGGCCGGTGCCCAACAAGGAGTCGGTAACGAACTGCTGGCCGCCGTTTACGATGTAAAAACCGACGAAAATGCTGGCACCGAACATGATCCACAGCACCATGGTGGATGCTTTAAGGGTGGTGATGGCGGCGTCGTGGATGGTCGTCCAGGAGAGCCGCCGGGAAAGTCCGGCCACCACCAGCGCGCCGAAAGTCCCGATACCGGCGGCTTCCACAGGTGTAGCGATACCGGTAAAAATGACACCCAGCACCAAAACCACCAAGATGATCGGTGCAATAATGCCCTTGAGCAGGATCAGTTTTTCCTTGAAGCTGACCCGTTCCTCCTTGGGAAGGGCAGGACCGAACGTCGGGTTCATATAGCTGCGGCCCGTGCAGTAGGCGATATACAAACCGGAGAGTAAGAATCCAGGAATAAAAGCGCCGATGAAAAGCTCTCCCACCGACTGCTGAGCCACCACCGCAAACAGGATGGCCAGGATGGACGGCGGGATCAAAATTCCCAGCGTCCCGCCGGCCA
>CAYSUA010000354.1:0-3198 GCA_964433795.1 uncultured Desulfobacteraceae bacterium
AATTCCACCAACTGCTCCCCGCATTGAACCAGTTCGATCAGCCGGGCGTAGTGGTAGAGGAGCGTATAGTGGGCGGGACGCCCGAATTGTGATCTGAACTCCTCTAATTCAGCCTGGGCCAACGGAGTGGCCATCTTATCGCACACATTGATGCGGGAAAGCGTGTTGCTTCTGTACACCCCTGACGGATTCTCCACATCCAGGGCGAACCCTTCCCCCCAGCTCTTCGCATAGGGAAACTTCTGGTAGGACCAAGACTCGATGTGTTCTCCGATGTAATCGAGGTATTGGGCGTAGGCAAAGTCGTCATAACTACCGTCCGGTTTCATGAGCCGCAGCTTGCCGTCGTAAAAATCGAGTGCCCCGTCTTCCGTGACCGTACCCAGATACCCGACTTCGATGACCCCGATGCTTTGGATGGCCTCCAGATATTTAGGAAAGACATTCTCTTTAGCAAATCCAATGGTAAATTTGGAGAATTCAAGCAACTCCCTGGCATGCCCTAAAATTTCTACCCGTTCCGATTCAATCATGGGTTTGCTCACACCCCCCGGCATGGAAAAGGTGGGATGAATCGCCCTTCCGGCAAATTTTTCGAGGATCTGAGCCGTGAGATGCCGAAGATGAACCACCTTTTTGGCCAGATCCGGTGCCGCTCCGATGATTCCCACTACGTTTCGTACTGAATAATCCGCATCCGGGCCGATGACGAAATCCGGAGCGGCCAGGAAATAAAAGTTGAGGAGTTTATCCCCGACATAGGCCATCATCTGCATCATCCGACGCAGCTTGACGGCCGTTGGCGGCGGGGTGACCCCGAAACATGCATCCCCGGCCTTGCTTGAGGCCAAATGATGCGCCCATGGGCAAATACCACAGATGTGACACACGATACGGGGCATCTCTTCGGCCGGTCTGCCTTCGCAAAATTTTTCAAACCCCCGCAGAGTTTGGACATGCAATTTCGTATCGGCCACGTTCCCCGCATCATCCAGTTGAATGGCCACTTTTGCATGACCTTCGATTCTGGTTACCGGTTGTATATTGATGACTTCTCCCATTATTGCATCACCCCCTTATCTTCTGGCCGGACGGGCCGGTAAAGGTTTGAGATTCCCGTGGGCGCCGATATAACGGTTCATAATGGCCCGCCGATCCACAACCGTTTTAGGATCGAGACCGATGGAAGTCATGGCCCCCATCATATCGACCATGGGGCGGGCGCCTTTCCGGATCGGTCCAAAACAACCCCGGCAAGGCGTGCGTGCCTGGATGCATCGGGGCACACCCGATGATCCTGCACAGCCGGCCAACGTAACCGGACCGAGACAAAGCATTCCCTGCTCGTTAATGCATTTCATTTTGTCGATGCCCTCTTCGGGATTAAATTCCAGATTTTCAAAGCACCGCTTGATGGGACCGCCGGCGGATTTTTTCTCCCGAATGACCCCGCATGTATCACAAACACTCTTTTCCTCCAGACTCCAGGCGGTTTCTCCCTGAAGCAATTTGGTAATGGCATCTGCGATCCATTCCGGATGGGGCGGGCAGCCCGGAATCGTAATATCCACATCAACTATCTCATCTAAGGCCAGACAACTGTCCAGCCATTTGGGCACATTGGGATGCTCCGGATCGGGTGCGGCATCTGTGGACGGGGATCCTCGAAAAACCTTCTCGAAAATATCCGCCTGATTAAACATGTTTGCATGGGAGGGAATACCACCGTAGGCAGCACAACTTCCCAAGGCAATCAGGATTTTGGTTTTCTTCCGCATCTCCTCTAAAACCTTTTTGTGTTCGTCATTGCGAACACTTCCGGATACAATTCCAACAACCGCCTCCGGTATTTCCATGGCGCTTTCATTTCCCAACTGCCCGAAATACTTATGATCGATCAGCACCGGGATGTGAACGAATTCCAGCTCCGGCAGCAAATCCAAAAGGGCATCCCCTGTATTGAGGATGGAAATTTCGCAACCGGAACAGGCATTCAACCATTCTTCTGCAACGGTGACCGGCATTTCTTCCTCCTTTCGATTAATTCAAAGATAAACGGCTTCAACCTCAGTCCAACACATCAGCCAGCAAGGTCGTCTTTTCTCACCTCCTTAACGGGAATATTTTTCACTTCATTCCGCCGTTTGTACGGCTGCTATTTTCCTGGAATAAACCAAAAAGGTATCGGTATCCTCTACTATCAGGACCTCGAAACCATTTTCTTGGTAGCCCGCTGCAGTTTCATGCGCTTCCGCTTCAGTTTCATAAACAACACCGTCCCACATGTGTTTTTTCCCTTCAAAGATCTCTGCAAGCGGTATGGTCATGGCATTTCCTTTCTCTCCGTCGGCTGCCAAATTACCGGGCATATTCCTACAAAACCTACGCCCTGTCGTTATAGGGGCTCGGCCCCAAATCCTTCAATGATTGCGTCATTTCCGTGACCACGTCTGCAAACTTCTGCGCTTCTGACGATGAGATCCATTCAATTCTAAATCGCTCCGGTACCAGACCAAAATCTTCCAGCATCAGGTCAATCCCTTCAGCTCTGTCTTGCGCTCTCACATTACCTTCCAGGTAATGACAGTTCCCCATGTGTCAGCCGCATACCATTACACCGTCGACCCCTTTGGTCAGTGCGTCGATTACCAGATTGGAATGAACCATGCCCGAGCACATGGTGCGGATGATTCGTACGCTTGGCGGATATGGTATCCGAGACACTCCGGCGAGGTCGGCGCCGGCATAAGAACACCAATTGCAACAAAAGGCGAGGATCAAAGGTTCAAATTGATCGTCCATCATTTCCCCCATTTAGATCGAGTTTTACTGTCCGCGTCCGATTTACCCCATTGCAGCTTCGACTTGAGCGCTCAATTGATCAATGGTAAATCCGGAAACAAATATACCCTGCTTGGGGCATGTCGCCATGCATGAACCGCAGCCCTTGCAAATGGCCTCGTTTGTTTCTACGGTCTTTTTAACATCACCCTTTTTCATATATTCCAGAAGTGTTATGGCCTTAAACGGACAGGTATCAATACAAAACGCACATCCATCACAGTTTTCATCAACCGGTTTCGAGACAATAGCACTGCCGAATATGCGTTCCTTTGATAACAGGGTGACGGCGCGAGAAGCCGCACCTAGACCCTGAGCAATGGACTCCTCAATCGGTTTTGGTGAATGGGCCAGTCC
>CAYSUA010000354.1:3208-6772 GCA_964433795.1 uncultured Desulfobacteraceae bacterium
GTGGCAAAGTCCATGGGTCGCAATTTCACATGTGCCTCGGTAAAAAATCCGTCTTCATTGACGGGCAGCTTAAACAATTGGGAGACGGGATTTTCTTGGGGAGGTAACATTGCCGTCGCGAGCACCAAGAGGTTTGAATCGATTCTAACGTCCCGCTGTAAATCACCACCGGCAATGTTGATCTTGATGGTTTTTTGATCGGAATCAACGGATATATCATTGTCGGTATTATAACGGATAAAGATAATCCCCTTTTCCCTGGCCTCACGATACAATTCTTCACGTCTGCCGTAGGTTCGTATGTCCCTGTAAAGAATGAAAACATCCATTTCCGGTTTAAGGGTTTTCAATTCAAGGGCACGATGTACCGAATGGGTGCAGCAGACCTTGGAACAATAGGACCGTTCTTCTATCCTGGATCCGACACACTGTACAAACACCACGGTGTTCAAATCCTTCAACATCGGATCTCTATCGATAAACTTTCGATCCAGCTCGAGAGCGGTTAAAACGTGCGGATCTTTTCCGTAAAGATACTGATCCGGTTTCAGCTCTGTCGCACCGGTCGCGATTATCGCGACACCATGATCGATCTCTTGTTCTTCTCCTCTTGTTTCGACAGTGGATTTAAAATTGCCCAGAAAACCGTCCACTTTTTTCAATTCCGTATCCAATAACACGTCAATGTTCGATTCCGACTCAATGGTATGAATCAGCCGGGTCAAGTTATCCTGAACATCTTCTCCCTGCCAGGTTCCATACAGACTTAAAGCCTGTCCGCCCAAAGTACTGTTTTTTTCTATGAGATAGGCCTTATACCCTTGGTCGGCCAAATTTTTTGCCGCCGTCATGCCCGCAAGACCGCCTCCGACAACGAGAGCGGATTGATTCATTGTTATTTCGTTCTCATACAGGGGTTCCGAAAGATTAACTTTCGAGGCTGCCATCGCTATAAGATCTTTCGCTTTCAAATTGGCGGCTTCTTTGTCATGGCTGTGTACCCATGAGCAGTGATTGCGGATATTCGCCATTTCAAAAAGGTATTTGTTAATACCGATATTTTGCAGCGTTTCTTGAAAGAGAAACTCATGGGTGCGCGGGCTG
Organism: uncultured Desulfobacteraceae bacterium; assembly: GCA_964433795.1. Classification (GTDB taxonomy): domain Bacteria; phylum Desulfobacterota; class Desulfobacteria; order Desulfobacterales; family SURF-15; genus DUZK01. The sequence goes on from CAYSUA010000354.1 coordinate 4,313, forward strand.
CAGGCGGCCACCACAACACGGTTCAGTTTCTCTTCTTCGATTACAGTCTTCATATGATCTTGAGAATCTTTGGAGCAGCAGAACATATAGTCACCGGCACAAGCGACACCGGGAAGCGTTTTTGAATGCTCGACGGCATCGCCAATGTCTATGGTCCCGGCAATATTAAATCCGCAATGGCAGATAAAAACACCGGCACGCGGTTCCTGGCCTGTTATATCCCGTTCGGTTACCGGTTCTTCAATGTTTACCTCCGTACCACGCGCCTCACTCAGCAGTTCCATGGCCTTTCCGGCAACAGCGCTGCCCTGCATAACCGTTTCCGGGATGTCCTTGGGTCCTTGATAAGTACCGGTCACAAAGACTCCGGGTCTTGTTGTTTCAACCGGTTTGAACGTGGTCGTTTTGACAAAATTATCGGTATCGAGCTCGATTCCAAAAAGGTTGGAAAATTCAGCAGCATCGGCACGGGGCTGGAAACCGATGGAGAGCACCACCATGTCAAAGGTTTCGTTTATCAATTTTCCATCTTCCCGGGCATAACGGAGGATAAGATTCTGAGTTCCCGGCTCTTCCCGAACCGCCGAAATCATGCCCTGCTGGTAGCGAACCCCGTTAACCTCCTGTGCACGGGTAACATATTTATCAAAGTCCTTTCCAAAGGCTCTGATGTCGATATAGAAAATGGTGGGCTCGATATTCGTATCGTGCTCCTTGGCGATTACCGCCTGTTTGGTCGCGTACATGCAGCACGCAGATGAACACCACGGGTTTGCATTATGAAAATCCCGGGATCCCACGCATTGGATCCATGCAACGCTTTTCGGATGTTTCTTATCCCCCGGTCGCATGACGGTACCCTGATAAGGGCCGGATGCGGAAAGTATTCGCTCGAACTGAATGGAAGTCACCACATTCGGCCAGCGCCCATAACCGAGTTCCTGCCGAATAGACGGATCATATCGTTCAAGCCCCGGGGATAATATGATGGCACCGGTATTGATCTCGATTTCTTTTTCTTTATCTTCCCAAAGAATGGCGCCGGGGAGACAATACTTCTCACAGGCCTTACATCTTCCCTTTTCAAAATAGATACATGTCTCTCGATCGATGGCTCGGGTATTGGGAAGCGCCTGGGGAAAAAGCGAATAAATGGCTTTGCGGGTCGTGAGCCCCTGGTCATATTCACTGGATAATTTCTTGGGGCATTTTTCCTCACAGATACCACAGCCGGTGCACTTATCCGGATCCACATATCGCGGTTTCTGTTTAACTTTAACCGTGAAGTTGCCGGATTCGCCGTCGACGGCAACCACCTCGGATAAGGTGTGCATATCGATATTCGCGTGTCGGCCCACTTCCACCATTTTCGGCGATATCATGCACATGGAGCAGTCACCGGTGGGAAATGTTTTGTCCAACATCACCATGGTCCCGCCGATGGAAGGCTCTTTCTGAACCATATGGATCTTAAACCCGCTGTCTGCGAGGTCCAGAGCGGCTTGCATGCCGCCGATGCCGCCACCCACGATTAATACGGATCCCTGCTTTGTGGTATGCGCCTGGTCTGTAGTATTCATACGACAGTAAACTCCTTCAATAACTCTGACCCATCAATAAAGTGTCGATCAATCTGAAGTTCCTCTATCCCCATGCCGAGTGCAAAACCGACCATCTCGGTGATGAAATAGACCGGCAATCGCTTTTCGATTTCATGCTTTTCACAAAACTTGTCCTGATAGGCATCCATGTTTAACTGGCACATGGGGCAGGTAACCACCAGGCAATCGGCATTTCTACCGATTGCATCCGTCATGATATTACCCATCAGATCCATGGCGGTTTCTTCATCATTGATAACGGCCGATGCCCCACAACAGTCTGTCTTATAGCTCCAGTCAACGGCATCGGCACCCAGGACCTTTAGTATGGTCTCCATGTTTTGGGGATTTTCCACATCATCCGGAACATCAATTTCGGACGGAAATCGGGTTTGCAGGCAACCGTAATAACATGCGGGTTTAAGTCCCTTTAGCGGTCGGGTCGTTTTTTGGGCCAGCTCCCCGGAGTTCACCTTGGTCAACAGCACTTCGAGAATGGAAGACACTTTGATGTCGGCCTGAACCTTTGTTGAAAATACACGATTGATTTCTTCCAGGAATGACGCATCGTCTTGAAGATACTTTTGGGCAACCAGTGTTTTCGAGTAACACGCCGAACATGGAATAACCATCTCAGAGAAACCGCCGGCTTCGGCAAGTCCGATATTCCTTGCCGGCATCGCCATGGCCAATAAATCATCGACTTTACCGGCAGAGGTGGCGCCGCAACAATTCCAATCCTCTATTTCTTTCAGCTCAATGCCGAGATCACTGAATATCCGTCGATTCTGCAAATCATAAAGGGAAGAAGAGCCATTCAACGTACATCCAGGATAATATGCGATTTCCATGGTTAACC
>CAYSUA010000355.1:0-4188 GCA_964433795.1 uncultured Desulfobacteraceae bacterium
AAAGTTCAACCGCAATTCGTTTTTCTTAACGGTTCCCCCTGTGTAGAATTTACTTCCCGGTATAAACGCCACTTTGTTTTCAACGGCCCGGACCAATATGGCGTCGGTATCCACTTCATCCGGAAATGTCACCCAGATAAACATACCCCCTTCGGGATGTGTCCATTTAACGTTTGCCGGCATGTGGGCTTCCAGTGCGTTCAGCATGGCATCTCGCCGCGGGCGGTAAAGATCGATGATTTTTTCAATGTGTCCGTTCATGTGGCCTTTTTCAATGAAACGTGCGGCAACGCGCTGGGTGGTGCAGTCCGGAGAGACGGTAATCTTCTGTGCCCACTTCACCATTTGACCCACGACATCGGGTGGCCCCATGGTATATCCGAGTCTCATGCCCGGACCTAAGATTTTTGAAAAGGATTTACATATGGTTACCAGTTCGGGGTCATTATACTCGTTCTTTGCCAACTCCCACATGGTGGTTAGTGGTTCTCCGTCGTAACGGAGTTCCCGATACGGCTGGTCTTCTAAAATGGGAAGGTCGAACTCTTTGGCTACCCCAATGATACCGCGTCGGCGGCGGATATCCATGGTCCTTCCACTGGGATTTTGAAATTCAGGAATCACGTAAATGAATTTTATGGGTTCATTTTTATCCGAAAGCGATTTCAACGTTTCTTTCAACCGATCCGGCAGCATCCCCGATTCGTCCATTTCCACACCGACAATTCTGGCACCGCAAGCTTCCATGGCAGCCAAAGACCCGGGGAATCCCGGCGCCTCGCTGATGATGATATCTCCTGGGTTGATGAGGGTTCGCGTAAAAAAGTAGATGCCGCTGGTGGAACCGGTGGTGATGATGAGCTGAGCATGGGGAAGACCCGGTATCCCTTCCATCTGTTTTAATGCCTCCATTAGAATCGTATCGCCCTCGCTGGCGCCGTATTGTAATACATCTTCACCCTCTTGGTTGACGACCTGGCAGAAGATATCGGCCAAGAGCTCTTTGGGAAACGATTCCGGATTCGGCAAGCCCCCTGCAAAGGAGATGACACCTTCAACACCTTTGGTCAGCTTCAGAATTTGTCTGATAAAAGAGTGCGGCATGGACATGGTGGCTTTTGAAAACAATCGTGAGATGGGCTGTATCATCTTGCTCTCCCTGGAAGTGGATCATCAATAAAATCACTCGCTCTCGAGCAGAAAATTAGAACGTATTATATGTGCTTTGTCAAGGATTGATGGTTAGTAAAAAGGCTTGGAATGATTGACAAACAGAGAACTTTATTCTAATCCCGAATCAGTTACCATTCAACAAGGTCAGATCGCGTTTGGCTTGCAGCGTGGAAACAGGCGGGGCTGTGGCCTATTTCGCACGGGTATTGTATTCGTAAATATGAAAGGCAGTTGCTGTTATGGCAAAAGAAGACCATTATCGAAAACTTGAAAACATGATGCACTCTGCTTCCATCGTTAAACTTACGGGCGCCAGGGTAAACATATCAAAGGGCCGGGCTGAAATCGTCATACCGGTTTCGGATAAGTTCTTTCATGCAGCCGGCGCTTTGCACGGGTGTATTTATTTTATGGCCATGGACAATGCCGCCTTTTTTGCAGTAAACTCATTGGTTGAAGATGCGTTCGTTCTAACCACCAGCTTTACCGTCTATTTCACACGGCCGGTATCGGAAGGAGAGATTAGAGCTGTGGGCAATGTGCTCAATTGCCACCCGCGACAATATGTCGGTGAATCCTTGTTGTACAATTCCAAGGGAAAGGAGATCGGACGGGGAAGCGGAACATTCGTAAAAAGCAGGCGGTTGCTTACCGAGGATATCGGTTACAAATGATGTTAGAGGGCATACTTTAGAAGGAGGCTGATAAGAAAGGACGATAAGGACATGACAAAAAAAACCATACCGGAACGCAAAGACATACCGAACGACCATAAATGGGACCTGATTCCGCTGTTTGATTCAGACGACTCCTGGGAAGCGCTCTATACAGAAACCGAAAAAGAACTTTCCCTATATCAACAGTACAAAGGGCGGCTGGGAGAGTCTGCCGCGGTTTTATCGGAAGCCGTTCAATTCCATCTTTCCGTATCAAGAAGGATTGAAAATCTATATACTTATGCTCACCTGAAAAATGACGAGGACAAATCGAATCAGTTTTATATGGGGCTTTTTCAAAGGGCCGCAAACCTTTACACGCGGTCTGCGGAGATGGCAAGCTTTGTCACGCCCGAAATTCAATCGATACCGGATGAGACCATTCAACGCTATTTATCGGATGCTGCGCTAGATGAGTATCGGTTCTTTCTTGAGAAAATAATCAGGTATAAGCCTCACACCCACAATGAACAGGTCGAACAGATCCTTGCCATGAGTCGTGAAGCGACCCAGGCGGTTTCTCAAATATTCGGCCAACTGGATAACGTGGATTTAAAATTTGGAACGGTTGTGGACGAGACCGGAACGGAAAGCGAATTGAGCCACGGGAATTTCACAACATTTCTGATTCATCCCAGCCGGGATATTCGAAAGAAGGTGTTTTTTCAATACTATAAAGCCTACAACGATCACAAAAACACCATTGCCGCCACGCTGACTTACTCCAACAAAAAAGACCATTTTTATGCACGGGTCAGAAATTTTGATAACTGCAGAGCCGCATCCATATTTGTGGATGACATCCCTGAAACGGTCTATGACAATCTTATCAAAACCGTCCGGGATAATTTGAGCCCGCTATTTAAATACCTGAACTTCCGTAAGGAGGTTCTTGGTGTCGATGAGCTCCATTTTTACGACACTTATGTTCCCATCGTTCCGGATGTTGAGTTTCAAATGGCCTACGAAGAAGCTGTGGATATTTGCGAACAGGCCTTGGAGCCTCTTGGCCAGCCATACGGCCTTACCCTCAAAAACGGGTTGCGCGGCAGCTGGGTGGATCGATTTGAAAACAGAGGCAAGCGGAGCGGTGCCTATTCCTCGGGCTGTTATGATTCCCCCCCTTATATTTTAATGAATTATGAAGAGAAGAACATTAACAGCCTCTATACACTGATCCATGAGGCCGGCCATTCCATGCATTCGTATTTATCCATTCAAAACCTACCGTATGTGGATTACGAGTATACGATATTCGTTGCCGAAGTGGCTTCGACATTTAATGAAACCCTGTTAAGCCATTATCTTCTGGGTTACTACAAAGATGACTCGAAGATGACGGCATACATCTTAAACCGGGAGATCGATAACATCAGGGCGACCTTGTATCGGCAGACCATGTTTGCGGAATTCGAGAAGATAACCCACGGCATCGTTGAGCAGAACCAGCCTTTGACTCTGGAAGTGATGACCGGCGAATACAGCAAGCTCCTCGAGGCCTATTTCGGCGATACCCTCCATATCGATCCTGAACTGGAACTGGAATGTCTTCGGATACCCCATTTTTACTCTCCGTTTTATGTATATAAATATGCCACCGGGGTTTCCGCCGCCATTGCGCTTGCAGAAAAGGTCACCTCGGAAGGAGAGCCGGCAAGGGAAGCCTATCTTGATTTCTTGAAGCTCGGCGGCTCCAAATTTCCATTGGAGGAACTCCTGGACGCAGGGGTGGATATGCGATCTTCAGAGCCGATCCAAAAGGCCGTCGCGCATTTCGACAAACGAGTCGATCAGCTGATTGAATTGGCTGATTATTTTAAAGATTGTTCCAACGCCTGATCCAAATCCTCGCAAATATCGGTTGCCGCCTCTATACCGACGGACAACCGAACCAGATCCGGCGTCACGCCACCGGCACGCTGCTGATCCTCTGAAAGCTGGGAGTGCGTGGTTGTGGCCGGATGGATAGCCAGACTCTTGGCATCGCCGACATTGGCCAGATGTGAAAAAAGCTTCAAACTTTCGATAAATTTCTCACCGCTCGCCCTGCCCCCTTTAATGCCGAATACCACCATTCCGCCGTAGCCGTTTTCGAACTGTTTTGAGGCAGCTCCATATGCCGGATCGGACTCAAGCCCGGGATATCTAACCCAATTCACCGCGGAATGTTGGGCAAGAAACTGCGCCACTTTCTCAGCGTTGGCCTGGGCTCGCTCCACCCTGAGTCCCAGGGTCTGCACGCCCCTCAGCAACAACCAGGAGTCAAAAGGCGCCAACCCGTTGCCCGCAGCATTCTGTG
>CAYSUA010000355.1:4198-6766 GCA_964433795.1 uncultured Desulfobacteraceae bacterium
CACTTTCTGGGCGTTGTCACAATGACGCTGCATGCGAAGGGGAAGGGTTTCGATTCCTTGCAAAAACATCCACGCATTATCCGGACTGATGCAGGCGCCCAAATTTCTCAACGGCACCAGGCGCATTCTCAGAATAAATGCGAGCGGGTTCAAATCGCCCAAATCGTGAGCATATCGAATATCATGATAAGAGGCGTCGGGTTGGTTGTAGAGGCGAAATTTCTCATCGGTCCAGTCGAATCTGCCGCTGTCGACAACGATACCGCCGATTCCGGTGCCATGGCCTCCCAGCCATTTGGTCAGAGAATGAATCACGATATCGGCGCCGTGCTCGATGGGCCGGAAAAGATACGGCGTCGTAAAGGTGGAATCGATAGCCAGCGGAATATGATGCTTTTTCGCAATTCGTGAAACAGCCTCGAGGTTTATCACATCGAGAACAGGGTTACCGATGGATTCGACGAAAAGCATGCGGGTTTTTTCATTGATCGCAGCTTCGAATTGATCCGGCTCCAACGAATTTACAAACCGTACCTTGATCCCCAACTCGGGCAAAATATTGTCGAACATTGTATAGGTGCCGCCGTACAGATTGTTGGCGGAAACCACTTCATCCCCCAGTCCGCAAACATTGATAACCGAATAAAAAACGGCCGACGTACCGGATGCCAGTGCCAGCGCCGCCGCCCCGCCTTCAAGGGCTGCCATCCGTTGTTCGAGGACATCGTGGGTCGGATTCATCAACCGAGTATAGATGTTCCCCAGTTCCTTCAACCCAAAAAGATCAGCAGCGTGTTTGGTATTTTTAAATATATAAGAACTCGTTCGGTGAATCGGGACTCCTCGGGCACCTGTCTCATCAATTGTTGCGCCTGCATGAAGTGCCAGTGTTTCGAATCGATATTTATTTGCCATGTGCCTTCTCCTTTTTCATAATTAACGGTGCGTTTAGTGACACCGAGCTTTGATGTTGAACTGTGTGGGAAGCAAAATACAAGAAAAAGTAGTATGCCACATTGTGGCATACCTTGTCAACACCATATATGTTTTTTGAAGGACGCGTTTTGGATAATTTGGGTTATGGAGTTTAAAGACATCCTAACCGTTTCCATTGAGTTGCGAAGTAAACACCAGATTGTCGCGGTGGATCACTTCGTCATTATTTTTATATCCTAAAAGCGATTCGATTTCAGAAGAGTTTGCCCCCCCGTCGATGACGATCTTTCCTTCATCAAAGCGAAGTCTTTTGAGCAATGGACCGGCCAAATTCTCCGCTTGGGCGCGTTTCATATCAGTACCATTGGCCGATTCAATGGCCGACGTGTGCTTTATCAGCGATTCAATGATGCCGGACAACGCTCGATTCTTGGTTTTACTTTTTACCGCCGCCATCTGGATCGAAGCGGCCCTTGCCTGATTTGCGGATCGCGCGATATCCATATGCCATCCCCTGTATGTTTCCCAGGTGTGAGCAAGTCTACACCTCCCCCATTGCAGCCGGGCAACAAATCGTTGGCCGAGTCAATACCACATGGAAAATCATTTCAGAAAGAAATTTAGGAGTCAAGGATGGAAACCCGTCGAGAAATCAAACCCGAGGTTTTTTCCATTATTTTCTTCTTTCTGCTTCGGAATTTTGATATTTATCAAGGTGAAATCGGATAACATGGTGCGGATGAATCAAACGGGAAAAACTATAGGGTTTTACCGTTAAGCGCCGAAAGAATCAGAGGCAACCCTTTAAATTGAACAAATAACCCGGTTTTTACTGGAAAAGGAGGTGGGATTGAAAAACATAGCACCGGAAATTTTTAGACAGCGATTAATCATTGAGGGATTTTACAGCATCGAGGTTACCAAGGAAACACTCGAAAAACACCTTATCGATTTGGCCGGATGTCTTGACTTACGAATTTATGGTGATCCGATCATATTTTCTCCATCAACCGGCATGGGCAAGGAAGAAAATGCCGGCTTTGATGCATTTGTTCCACTGATTGATTCCGGTATTTCAGCCTACATATGGACCAATGCCAGATTTTTCTCAATTGTTGTCTACACCTGCAAGGGATTTGATGAAGGATCAGCAGTCGAATTTACCAAGGACTATTTTTCAGTGACCGGAGAAGTCGCGAGCACATCCTTCTGATGGATGTTTACATCAAAACGGATCCGTACTGACGAGGTGTACATGGTCGAAAACGATCTTCACGTCACTCATGCCGGTTTTCCTTTCATTAAGATCCAGCAGTCAACGCACATTTCCCGTTTCACTTGCCTTGAGCAGCTCCGGGGATCTGAGAGCCAAGAAAAAGGCCATCAGGATCGCAGCCGATGAAATGATCACCAGCATGACGGAGACCCCCAGCAGGTCGGCACCGGCACCGGCGATGAGGTTGCCTATGGGCAGTGTTGCGACGGCAAGTGCCCGGGCGCCGATCACCCTTCCCCGCATCTCCGCCGAAGCTCGCATCAGCATCATCGACTGAATCAGCGCCATCGCCATCCCTTGATTTGCGCCGGCCAAAACAAGCAACGCCGCCGATACGGGAAATAGCCGGGAGATTG
>CAYSUA010000356.1:0-6719 GCA_964433795.1 uncultured Desulfobacteraceae bacterium
ATACAATTTTTTTAACGCCTAATAATCAGGCCTTTTTCGGACAGAAACTAATTAGCAAACCAAGTGGCTTACCGGCCAACCGCAAATAGGTAAGTAGCTGTTTCTTATGCACAGGTTCCACTTTCTCTACCGACTTTAGCTCTACAATGACAATATCTTCTACTAGCAAATCCAATCGAAGACCCTGACCGTCAACTTTTTGCCCACGGTAAAAAATGGGAAACGACGTTTCAGACTGGACCCTGGTCCCCATGGTTTTGAGTTCAATCAACATGCATGAGTGGTATACAGACTCCAGCAAACCGAGTCCAAGCTCTTTGTGTACTGTTATAGCCGCTTTAATAATTTGCGAGGATATATGATTAAGATCCATTTTAACACCTATCCCATTCACAAATATCCCCCGCGATAGCGGGATGGCAGCTTGAGCTGAATCCCCCTCTCAGGGATTCAGCTCAAATACTCTGAGTCCTCCGCGTGCTCTGTGAGAGACATTATTATCTGTTTTTATCTGCGGCTATTCATATATTTATTTTTTCTGCGCATACCGGTCGATCCGTTTTTCTTCCAACAGCTCAAGGCCGGTGATCCTCCACGCGCCCTCCACCGGCTCCACAATGATGTTCGCCTCGTACTGATTTTTACGCGTATGAATATGCCCCCAGTGCCCCACCGTTCCCATGGCGGTCCATTTGGCATGAAACAAAAGCCCGAGGGGCTTGTCATCCAGGTGATCCGTCTCAACATCCAGTATCTTCACTTCCTTTACCCTGGCGCGAGCACCGCCCGCCTGTGTCACCACGAGAGATTTCCGGTTCTGCAGATAGATATCCGCCAGCAAATCCCCGCTGACACTGGTTGCCAGCCGGTCATAGACATCGTCTTCTTCCCGGAAATCAAAGGATCGGTAAATGTTCTTTAATAAACTCTCGAGAATCGTCACGGCCTGCTTGCTGCTTAACTCCGGTGTCATGACAGACGGCCGGGCCACAGATACTTTAAGATAAGGAAACAGAAGCACGGAACCGACGCACAGCAGGCCGAACAGCCCGATGTGATAGCGGATAGACCGCGACTGCCGCCTGCGCTTCATGCCGAAGAATCCCACAGGTAAAAGAATGACGACACACAAAATGCTCGCAGCCGGCAGTTTGAAATGCGTCAGAGTGTTGTCCACTTCCAATTTTGCAACCCCCGGTATCCGGTAGTTTTTAAGGAAATTCTTCCATACCAGCACATTGTCGTCGGGCGTCACATAGGATGGAAACGGTCCGGCCGGGTCCACCGCACTGGTGGGAACCTTTTGGATTCGCTTAGAGAAAAGATCCCAATCCACCGTAACTTCCTTCGGTATGCTCTTGGTAATGTAGGTGATAATTACCCCCAGCATGGCGGTGCTGAGCGGCATCCGCTCGGGTTGATCGATGAAAAATGTTCTCGTCATGGTGTACTTGACAAAGCTGGTCCGATCCAGGATCGGTCGATACTGTTTCCTGTCGATAAGAACCTTGCTGTTTTTAAGAAGAAATTCACCGATTTTCTTTTTCATCGACTCGAATTCGTCCACTTCTATGAATTCTCTGCCCCGCAGCCCCAGGTCCATCCAGGCTTCCATGTCCTTTACCCGGACCATGGTTTCGTGCCGCACCTCGTACGGTTCGATGTAAAGAAAGGTCCTCACGCCGGATTGCTGCCAGCGTTTAAGGGCTTTGTTTTCAAAGCGGCTGTACCACGGGTCTTCCCAATCCAGTTGCAATTTTGAGGGCTGAGTCAGATACCGGTAATCGATAACCGGCGCGCTCTTGTGGTAGGCGACAAAGCCGATGGATGCTTCAGGAATCCCCCCCTTTCCCATAGGCGGGATAATGGTCAATTTCTCGGGGTGCCCGGTAAAAGGGTAGATCAGTTCGGCGTAGAGCACACGTTTGTCCTTCGGCGGTCCGGGAATCGGCCGCATGGTATACGGGCTGATCATTCCGGCAAAGGGGTTGGGCCGGTCCTTGCGCATACGCGGTTCCACAAGTTTCAACTTGGCCTGAAGATGAATTTTTTCATCGATTAGGAACTGAAACGTTTCCTCGGAAAACCGTTTAAGGCGTTCTTGTAGAGGAGGTGGATCAACGCCTGCCTGCTTGAAAAAATCATCCGGCAGCAGGTCCATAAATTTGTCCATGTCGTTAACAAAGATCTCCAGAATCAGCCGGATATGATCCTCGTTCACATGGATTTCCGCAATATTCGGAGCACTCTGCGCTCCGCTGAGGTTGACCCAATCGGCTCTTGCGGTAAGAGAAAAAACCGACACTATAAATGTCAATGTTAGAATAAAGTAAGTACGATTCATATCACCCGAGGTTTTCACTCAAATGTTCGAGGTACATCTTCCATGGCATAATCAGTATATCGTCAATACGATAAGCGTTTTCAACCAAGCTGATTATATGAAGCGGTACATCCGTGTGGGCCTGTCGAAAAGCACGAAGTCCGCTGAGATGATTACCACCTACATGTGCAACAGCCTTAATTTCGAATGCACCGATGACTTTTCCGTGTTTTTCGATCAAGAGGTCGACCTCCGCCCCATGATTCGTTCGCCAGAAATAGAGAGACGCCTCGCTTCTGAGGTAGTTAAGGAGCCGATGGGTCTCGAGAACGATGAATTGCTCAAAAAGGCGCCCGGTGCGAATCGGTTCCGGCGGAGCAGTCAGCTGTCGAGTCAGGCTATTCGTTACACCCAAGTCAAAGAAGTAGAATTTTGGATGTGCTACAATTCTTCTCCGCAGGCTCTTTCTCCAGGGCAACAGTCGAAACCCAATCAAGGTATCCTCGAGGATTTCATAGTATGACTGGACTGTTCTGGTTGGAACTTGACATTCCCGGCCAATTGCTGAAAAGCTAACCAGCTCCCCACATTGGCTGGCTGCTATATCAAGGAAGCGTGAAAATCCTCCTATGTTCCGAACGAGACTCTCAGCTTGAATCTCTTCCTTTAGGTATGTTTCTGCATACGCCTGTAATGTGTCTATCTTCTCCTCTGGACTTCGCCCATGTACTGCAGGCAGGCTTCCGAATTTCAATATATCTTCAAGGTTAAAATCATGGGAAATTTCCTGGTAGATAAACGGAAAAAGATACCTGGTAACTGCCCGCCCAGCCAATAGATTACTTCCTCCTCGCCTCAATTTTCGGGCGCTTGAGCCCGTTAGAAGAAACTGGCATCCGGTTTTTTCTACAAGATAATGAACCTCGTTAAGGAGCTGAGGTACCCGTTGAATCTCGTCAATGAAAATACGCTGTACCCCTTCCTTTTCGATTTTTTGTAGGGCCTCCAAACGGAATCGTTCAGGATACTTAGAATAAGCAAGAAATTGATCCGTTAGGAGAAGGTCGATCTTCCAAGCACTTTTTCCAAAGCGATCATATACAAGGGTACTTTTACCGGTTTGACGCGGGCCAAAAAGAAAAAAAGACTGCGAACGTGGGAGGTTACAAAATCTATTAATCATGATGCAAAAGTGTACGGCAAATTTGCAACGATGTAAATAAAAATCCGCATCCACCACTATATGAACATGCCGGTGATTTCTATCACGCTAAACGATCCTAAGATCCACCTGGATTGAACCTTAACTTTGAGACATGGATATCACAGGATTTCAAAACATAATGGATTTGAAGATATCTATCTGCCAAATATCTTCTCTATTCCCTTACCTACTGAGTCAACTGATCTTTCTAGGATACTTCCGGAGGCCTTAGCGCCTTCTTCGACTCCTTTTATAACCGTCTCAGCAGGTCTAATTATAATACGAGGCTCCTCTAACGGACCTTGGACATCGGTATAGATTTTGGTGAAGCTTTCGGCGGCCTTTCCTGCTATAGGAACTAAACTTAAAACATCGCTCACTGTTCCAAGGGGTTCTATATCAACCTTCAAATTGAGTTGCTGATTCACAAGATTAATGGTTCCCCGGGCATCAATATTCAGTCCGTTGCTTCTGATGCGGAAGGTGTTGACACGCATATTTCCACCGTCGAAAGAGACACCGGCTGCCATGAGTTGATAAGCAATTCCCTTACTGGTAAAATCACTCTGGAGCATACTGGGGATTAAGCCTTGAACATTAACAAAGGACAGAACAGCCGATAAGATACTGGTCGTATCATCAACGGATGTGAGGCGACCGGGGCCGCTTTCTGCTTCCACGTTGCCGTTAAGGCTTGCAAGCATGTCTACTGCACTTCCGCTCCTGCCCTTTAGGCTGCCTGTAACACTGAGAGGTCCGCTAACAGACGGTTCAAAACCCTCCATGAGAGCGCCAATGGACGCTATGGGGACATTCTTTATGGCCGGGTCCATTGAAAAGGTTATTTTCTCAAGATTTCTTAGATCAGCTGAGCCGTTTGTGCTGATACGACCACCGCCATACTCTGCGTCGAGTGTGTACTTGCTAATTACACCGTCCCGGTAGTCTGCATGTAATTTTAAATTTTGAAACTCCTGACCTCGAAAACGGCACTTTTCAGCCTCAACCTGAAGCTGTGTTGTAAGATTGCGGACAAGTGGTGGGAGTTCTTTTGTATCGGTCTTCTGCTTTTTGGATGGCGGTTCTTTCCTTTTACTGGTGCTTTGTTGTTGCGGCTTTGAAGCGCCTTTAGGCAAACCTTTTTCTTTTTTTGAAGGGGCAGGCATGAATTGATCAAGGTCTAAGTTATCCGTCTTGACATACAATCGAATATTCGGTTGTTTCGGATCTGTCATTTGTCCTTTGACCCTGACGCTCTGATCATTCATTTGGAAGGCCAGCTCATTCACTTTGATGCCGTTTCCGATAAATTCTATGTCGGAATTGCCTTCTTTAAATGTTATATTCTGGTTTGCCAGGCGGATGCCAAGACCCCTGGTTTTCAGCTTCCCTTTCAGACGAGTTTCGGCCGGATTTGCAGAGGTGTAGTGCACGTCAACGTCCATATCCAGCAAACCGCCTAGATCCAGGTCCTTAAGCCCGGGGGCGAGTGCAACGAAATGTGTAAGGTCGATTCGGTTTGCAAAAGCCTTTCCATCTATCAATAGCTTCGATTTGCCGCCCGTTGTAATCTTGCCCTCAAGTCTAATCGGCGCATCGTTTACCTTTGTTGCAAGCTCCTTGATGGTAATAACCATCGTGTTTTTCCGATTGAAAGAGACGGTGCCTTGCAGATTTGCCATTTTTATTCCTGTTGGATGGGTTTCGGCATGTATTCCTTTCATCACCAATAATCCATCGGCTTCCCACTGCTTCGGCTTTGCATGATCGTATTTGGCACTCAGTGAAATGTCCGCTTTTCCGGAAAGATTTTTTAGACCATAGTGCTCTAAGAGCTTTTTAAAATTGGCTTGATCCACTTTTCCTAGCTGAACCATTCCCTTGAGTTTTGCGGTAACTTTTAGTTTATTCGTAATATCTGTTGCACGCATGCTTAAAACAGGTAGTGTCACCGGCCCCATACGAAGTTTCACGTTGTTTACATCTAAAATTCCTTTATGTAAGCTGATTCGCCCGGTAATTCCTTCAAGCCTGGGTATTAAGGGGCTAGCCTTAACTGTCACATCCTTAAAACGGATACCTCCATTCATTCCAGCAAGGAGTGAAGCCGGTTTTTGGGGTGGCTGTTTCAGATCGATTTTAGAAACCCCAATGCGTTCAATGCTGATACTGCCGCCGGCAGCTAATGTTTCTTTGATTTGTTCAGCAAGCGCACCAAGTTTATCCCAAGGCACTGCCGGCGATAGCGATGCCAATAGTATCGGTGATGTTTTAAGGCTCAGAATACTCAGTGTTGGATGCGTGCGCCAGTTGTTCACCTTCCCATTAAATTCCAGTTTGAAGCTGCCCCCTTTGGATGTCTTATCAGCCGGAATCACCACTTTGGTAGAAAGCGCAGAAATGTCCAGCACATCTGGGGTTAGGACAGCGTCTGCATTCAGGCCTATAACGGATGCGGGATTTAAGTTGCTTCCGAAATTAAAATTCCGTAAACCAATTTTACCCTGGAGGCCAAACCGCTCAGGATGAGCAGTTGCAAGTTTCAAAGTCAAATCCAGCTCTGCCGTACCGTCCATTTTATTTATACCGAAATCAGTAAGCAGCTTTTTTGTCTGTTCATCAGTTGCTTCGGTCACGGTGAGGGGCCCTTTAAGCGCGGCTTCGATTTTCGGATTATTCAGGATATCTGTTATCGTTGCCTGTATTATCGGTAAATTGGCTGAACCCACTTTTCCCGTTAGTCCTTCAATCCGAAGAACCTCGTTTTCCAGATTGAGTATCCCTTCAATATTTTCGAATTTCGGATATTCGGATATGAGCTGTCCGGAGATGCCCGAAAACCGGGCAGTCATCTTTGCTTCTGGCAGCAATATTCGGGGATTATCAGGAAGATTTGCAAAATCGATATCGGGTAACGTTGCGTTTTCGATGGTTATCCGACCGCCTTGTTTGAGTAAATCCCGAATCTGATCAGCGTTTTTCCCGATTTGTTTCCACGGGAGGAAAGGCTCAATCTCTTTTAACGGCAAATCCGATGTTAATACGACATTTCTAATAACCGGTTTTGTTCTCCAGTTATCCAATTTTGCCTGGGTACTCACTGAAAGATTTCCCGATGCCAGGGTCAATTTTTCGATGGAAAGGGCTTCAGGGGAGAGTGCTAATTTATATGTCAGCTTTGTCTCGGCCTCG
>CAYSUA010000357.1:0-6708 GCA_964433795.1 uncultured Desulfobacteraceae bacterium
CATATTTCAGACATCCATCATTCTGTACTTCGTCTCCATTGCAGCCAAAAAGGGGGCAACCATACCCATTGTGTGGAATGGGCATGGAGAAGAGACCGCGCATATCGTTCAGGCTGCACAATATGTGAACCCGCTGCCGCATGTGCTCATGCTTACCGCCATCGTCGTCATGGTGGGAACATTCGGCGTGGCCTTATCATTTATCATAAGGATATATCGTGCGTATGGCACTATAGAGGAAAAAGAATTGCTTGCTCAAGAAGAGTGAAACCCGAGCGAATATTCCCTGGACTTGTGGATAAATGAGAGCACACTTTCCAATTCTGGTTGTTGTAATACCGCTTTTCATCAGCTTCATTGTTTTTCTATGCAGCTTAACGAGATATCGCTGGTATGAATGGTATCTCAGTACGGCTGCCACATGTTTTTCTTTTCTGATTTCGCTTTCCCTTTTATATTCCGTGACCCAGACCGGTCCCATCAGTTATCGGCTAGGCGGGTGGGCGCCTCCCTGGGGCATCGAATACCGGATCGATTATCTTTCGGGATTCATGCTGGTGATCGTTACCCTTGTGGTATTTGTCACCTGCGTATATGCCGGCACCAGCATTCTGGGTGCAGGCTCTCTGACCCGGGAAGTCATCGGCGATGAAGGGGCGGTTCAGTTTTTTACCCTGTATCTGCTTCTTGCGGCTGGTCTTTTCGGTATCATTGTTACCGGGGATATGTTTAACCTCTACGTATTCTTGGAGATCACATCCCTCTCTGCTTACGCACTGGTTGGAATCGGATACAAGAGACGATCCATCGTGGCCGGCTTCAACTACCTTATCCTGGGTTCCATCGGGGCGTGCCTCTATCTGCTCAGCGTCGGATATCTCTATATCATGACCGGCACGCTGAATATGGCCGATCTGGCCCAGAGACTTCCGGCCATCTATGGATCCAAAGTCATTTTGGTCGCATTTGCACTGCTGATGGTGGGCCTGCTTATCAAAATGGCTTTTTTTCCCCTCCATGCCTGGCTGCCGGATGCCCACGGTTTGGCCCCATCGGTAGTCAGTTCGATCCTCTCGGGTTGCGTTATCGAAGTGGCGGCCTATGCATTGATTCGCTCCATGTTTACGGTATTCTCCCCGGCATTCATATTCGATGTTCTACCCATAACCGGCGTGCTTTCTGTTGCCGCCTCGGTGGCTATGATCGCAGGGTCCATCATGGCCCTGGCGCAGACCGATATCAAGCGGATGCTGGCCTGTTCCAGCGTCGGGCAGATGGGATACATCATTTTGGGTGTTTCCATTGCCAATCACACCGGGCTTACCGGTGGTTTGTTTCACCTGTTCAGCCATGCCATCATAAAGGCAAGCCTGTTTTTGTCCGTGGGATCTATGATCTACCAGACCCATATCTATGAGATCGCGAATCTCAAAGGGCAGGGGAGGAAGATGCCCATCACGTTTACGATTTTTACCATAGGAGCCCTGGGAATGATCGGCGTTCCCCTCACCACCGGCTTCGTTACCGAGTGGAAGCTTGCCGTCGGCGCGATAGAGGCCGGCAAGGGATTTATCGTACCGGTTATTCTGTTAAGTGCACTGCTCAATGCCCTATATTTCGGTAGGGTTCTTGAGATCGTATGGTTTAAAAAGGCCGACACAGATGAACCCGGACCGAACGGTGAACATGGACATGTAAAAGGGTTTGTGACCAAAGCACCGCTGTCACTGGCGATTCCACCGTTAATCCTGGTTTCTCTTTCCATTGTTTTCGGTATTGCGGCATTTATACCCGTATCCATTGCAGAGAGGGCAGCAACTATGCTTCTCGGGGGATAGTTTATGGAGATCGTTGAATCATTCACCCCGGTCTATGTATTGATGATTCCCGCAATCGCTGTTCTGTTCATCGCGCGGTCAGGCAGCAGGCCCAATCTCAGGGAAGCCTGGACTATCCTTGCTTCTGTGGGAATGTTTCTAACCGTTGCCTCAATGCTTCCCGGGGTTCTTGACGATAAAATTTTGGAGTACCGGCTGTTGACGCTGTTTCCGGGCCTGGATATCACATTCAGGGTTGATCCGTACGGGCTGTTTTTCGCACTCACCGCATCCTTCCTCTGGATTGTCGTCTCTTTCTATTCCATCGGTTACATGCGCGCGTTAAAGGAGCACGCCCAAACCCGATACTATATCTGCTTTGCCGTTGCGCTTCTGGCCGCATGCGGGGTCGCCTTTTCCGCAAATCTGATTACCATATTGGTGTTTTATGAGATACTGACACTCAGCACCTATCCGCTGGTCATCCACCATGAAGATGATGAGGCCGTAAAAGGGGCAAGAAGATACATTGCGTACCTGCTAGGCACATCCATTGCCTTCAACCTGCCGGCAATATTTCTCACCTTTGTCTTTGCTCAAACCCTTGATTTTTCAAGCGGCGGTATTCTATCCGGCACAGCTTCTCCCTTGATGATAACAATCATATTTTTCCTGTTTGTCGCCGGCATCGGAAAGGCCGCCATCATGCCCTTTCACTCATGGCTGCCGGCTGCCATGGTGGCGCCGACACCGGTCAGCGCGCTCCTGCATGCGGTTGCCGTGGTAAAAGCCGGTGTATTTACTATTGGGCGGATCGTGCTTCACGTGTTCGGCCCAGACCTGCTCTCTGAACTCGGACTGGGGACCGTCCTTGCCTATATCGCGTCATTTACCATCATCGTTGCCTCTATCATTGCCATGCGGCAGGACAACCTGAAACGAAGGCTGGCATACTCCACAGTCAGTCAGCTGTCGTATATCATTCTGGGGATATCTTTACTGACCATGAAAGGGATCACCGGTGGGATCACTCACATCGCCATGCATGCCTTTGGGAAGATAACCTTGTTTCTGTGCGCCGGGTCCATCCTTGTGGCTTCAGGAAAGAAGAACATCAGCGAAATGAAAGGGATCGGAAAAAAGATGCCCATCACCATCTTCGCATTTTTTATCGGCGCTATGAGTGTCATCGGGTTCCCGCCTTTCGGCGGATTCATCAGCAAATGGTACATCGCCCTGGGATGCATAGAAGCTGAACAATTTCCCCTGTTGGTTGTCCTTCTAACCAGTTCGTTTTTAAATGCGGTCTATTTTCTGCCTGTGGTGTATCAGGGATTCTTTGGAAAACCGAGTGCCGATGATCCTTTTCATAAAGTCGACGGGATACAGGAAGGGCCGAAACTGGCGGTGGCCGCCCTGGTGCTGACCGCAATCGCCTCCATCGTTTTGTTTTTCTACCCGCAGCCCTTTTTTGAGCTGTCATCTATGGTCGCGAGAAGCGTGACAGGGGGATAACATGGAAGAAGAAAAGATGATTCTGGCCCATAAGCAAGACCCTGCCTATCGAAAAGCCTTCTACATTTGTGTGATCATAGGCTTTTTATATCTCGGTTTCATTTTCTTAAAGTATATTTTTTAGGGCCTAAGTGTTCTTGCGAGGTATTTCAAATGAAAGAGTTGAATTTTCTTGATAAACCGGAAAACAGGAAAAGAGTTTTAAAATACTTTTTTCTATCGCTTGCACTGCTCCTAGTAATCGATTTCTTTATCCATAAACATGCTGAATTTCCATGGGAAGGCGCTCCTGTATTTTATGCTGTATACGGATTTACCGCCTGCGTTTCTCTTATTTTTATCGCAAAGCTTTTGCGGTTTTTGGTGAAAAGAGATGAGGACTATTATAAGAAATGATTAACATCGTTCATCCGGCAGCCATATTCATCATCGGTGCACTTCTTGTTCCCCTGTTTAGAGGTAGACTCAAGTCCGCTTATATGCTGTTTTTGCCGGTGTTTGCCATGTACAGTCTCCTTAACATGCCTGAAGGCAAATACTGGACGGTCCGATTTCTGGAGTATGATCTGATCTTCGGCAGAGTCGACAAGCTCAGCATGGTTTTTGGATATATTTTTACGTTAATCACGTTCATCGGAATTATCTATGCCCTTCACGTAAAGGATGATACCCAGCATGTTGCTGCTTTTATTTATGCCGGAAGCGCTTTAGGTATTACCTTTGCGGGAGATCTATTTACCCTCTATCTGTTCTGGGAGATAATGGCGATATCCGCCGTATTTCTCATTTGGGCGAGGAAAACAGAAGCCGCAATCCGCGCTGGATGGCGGTATCTTTTATTTCATATTGTCGGCGGTCTCTGCCTTCTGGCCGGTATCATCCTATATGTTGCCGAAACAGGCAGTCCCGAGTTTGCCTACATCGGGTTGGGAACCCACGGATTGGCATCATATCTCATATTAATCGGTTTTGCCGTCAATGCCGGAGTAATCCCCCTTCATCCCTGGCTTCCCGATGCCTATCCCGAGGCAACGGTCACCGGTGCTGTGTTTCTGAGCGCCCTTACCACAAAAAGTGCCGTCTATATTTTAGCCAGAACCTATCCGGGCACTACCGTTTTGATCTGGATCGGTGCGATCATGACCTGTTTTCCCATCTTTTATGCGGTGATCGCAAATGACATGCGAAGGGTTCTTGCATACAGCCTGCTCAACCAGGTCGGGTTTATGGTGTGCGGCATCGGGATCGGATCGGAGCTGGCCATAAATGGCGCAGCTTCCCATGCTTTTTGCCATATCATATACAAGGCGCTGCTATTTATGTCCACAGGCTCGGTTCTTCACATGACCGGAAAGATCAGGGCCACCGATCTCGGGGGATTATACAAGACCATGCCGTATACCTGTGTGTGCTGCATGATCGCTGCCGCCTCGATTTCCGCATTTCCCCTGTTCAGCGGATTTACCACTAAAGCGATGACGGTTTCAGCAGTTGCTCATGAAAAACTGTATGTGGTCTGGTTTTTGTTACAGTTTGCATCGGCAGGGGTCTTCCACCATGCGGGCATCAAGGTGCCTTTTTTTACGTTCTTTGGTGAAGATTCAGGGATAAGGACAACCGAGCCGCCCTTCAACATGCGCCTTGCCATGGGAATCGCCGCAATTTTATGCATTTTTCTCGGCGTGTATCCTACTCCCCTTTATCAGATTCTTCCGTATCCGGTTCATTACGAACCGTATACGGCATTCCATGTGGTTGGCATGCTGCAGCTGTTAATGTTCGGCGCCCTGGCTTTTACCCTTCTCATCCTTTCCGGATATTACCCGCCGGAAATGCGGGCAATCAACCTGGATACCGATTGGTTCTACCGGAAAGGGGCGGCCGCATTCCTGTGGTTTATCAATGGCCCCATGGCAAAAGTCGGCAGCGGCTTGCAGCGGGTATGCTTCAACAACATCCCTGATTTTCTTTCATCCCTGAGCAAAAACCCAATGGCGGTTTTCATGATTGCAAGAGATGCCGCACTCTTAAGTATCCTGAAAGTGGTCGGTTCAGCTCATGCGGCAGGCGTTCGGCAGCGGTTGGAAAAACAAAAGGCTGCTTATCCGCTGCCTTTTCGATACTGGACCCCAAGCTCAGCGGTATTCTGGATCGTCTTGGTGCTGATTATCTATCTTTTGCTTTTCTACTTTAAGCGCTTGGGGGCGGCTTAATAGGCAAAGAAGCCTCACCCCTCACCCTGCATCCGCCTACATGAAAACGGAATTATTCAGATTCCGTCATAAAGGAATCATGTTTTTTTCTTGATTCATTCAAAACTGAAACATGATCGTTTAGGTGCCGAACTTGTATATCGCATCGATAGCGGCTTTTAAATTTTTATGAGGTGTTAAATGATCGATGTTGCATAGGTACAAACAGAAGCGTCCATTCTTCCCCGCGATTTCAATATACTGCTTTACCCGGTCCTGAATGTTTCCTGTTCTACTTTGTGACAGAAAGCTAGCACCGATTCCGAGAATCAGTGGAACATCTGCTTTATCGGCATACGATTTATAAGCCTCTGGGCCGATTTCAGAAACGTCGGGATCCTGCCCTTTAAGAAAATACGGACAAGCCTGGAGTTTGAGATCAAACATTTCATCCGGATTATTCAGATATCTTTCCCCAACCCAATTGGGGACATAGACTTCCGGCCCACAAATCTTTTGGAGCCTTAAGATATATGGCAAACTCCATTTTCTGAGGATATCGATATTGACAATTGGAAGAGAACTCATGGCATCACTACCGCAAATCGCGGTAGATCTCGGAAATTTCACCTTTAAATAAAGAATCCAAGGTATCAGGACCTCTTCCGTTACCCGATCTAATAATTCTTTTGCAAAATCTGGATCCACCATTATATCTGTTATCAGTTGTTCAATCCCCCTGATGTTGGCAGCCAAAGTAAACGGGGCACAAAAACTTAAATCCGGTTCAATTCCTGTCAATTTATGGAACAAAACCCCTTGCTCGACTACATTGGAGAGACGTCCGTCAAAATTAAAATCGGGAGTCTTTATTTTTTTTAAATCATTCCGATCTCTTATTAAAGGCAAAGAACGATCAATATCCGGTATTGAATCCTCATAATATATGATCTTTTGTCCAATGGCTTCGGCTTCTATATTATAGACATCGTAATCAATAAGCGGGAAGTCTATGCCCCACTTTGCCATAGTTTCAAGAGAGCCTCTGACTAATAATTCAGGGTTCGTATAAAATTCTTTCCCACTGACTCCGATCTCCTTTCTCGCATATTCAATTATCTGGGCGTAGACCCCCTGTGTTAGGATAGTTGTCACCTCTTGTTAATCTGGCCATTCCTGCCCCC
>CAYSUA010000358.1:0-2251 GCA_964433795.1 uncultured Desulfobacteraceae bacterium
TGGGCATTCGGGAAAATTTCAAAGTAATGATCGGCGGGGGGCCGGTGACGAGGGAGTATGCTGAAGAAATAGACGCCGACGGTTACGGAAAAGATGCCATTGATGCAGTAGATGAGGCCAAAAAGCTTTTTTCTTAAAGGATACCTCTAATGATTTCACTATTTGAGATCGCCGAACGCACGCAAATCGGAGAGAAAGTCGAAGAGAAAAAGTGGGATATGGAGTTCTTTCGAACAATCAGCGGTTTGGTGAAAAAATATGACATTAAGACACCTGAAAACCATCGCTTCATTAATATGGACGATGGGTTGGTTGAGAGAGCCTTTGAAGCAGCAATCGAATTTCTCGAACAGATGGGTATCTACTGCATCACAACTCGAAGGCGGGTAAAACTGTCCAGAGAAGAAATTATCACTGCCGTCAAAGAAGCTCCTATCGAAATCCTAATGGGCGAAGGAAGAGATCTAAGGGTATGGAAACAACGAAATGTCGAGGGAAAAGAAAAACTGAATGTCTGCCCCGGTCATCACTCTCCTTTTACGGAAGACCTCGCCGGCTTAGTGGTCAGCAATTTTGCACAGATTCCGAGGACCGATTTTATCGAAGGATTTAACTTCTCAAAAGTGGATGGCCGAGAAATCATGGGTCCGCCCATGGAGGTGTACGCATCCCGCCGCCAGGTGGCATGGATGCGCGAAGGTGTACGAAAAGCCGGTCGACCGGGTCTTGCCATTGTCTATTATCCCATTAATACGCGGGCCGAGGATCTTATCGGCGTCATGGATCCGGACCACGGCCTCAGGAGAACCGACGGCATCCTGCTGTCGATGCTGCCGGATCTGAAGATGGAGCAGGACATGTTGTCTGCCGCCATCGTCTATGATGAATACGGATCATTTAAAATAAGCGGAAGCTTTGCCATCGCCGGAGGGTTTTGCGGCGGGGTGGACGGTGCCATCATTGAAGGCATTGCCAAGCCCATTGCCGCCATGATCGCATACCGGGATTATATCAACTATACCGGTGTAGAACATGTGCACATGCTTAATGCCAGGCAAATCCTGCTCCCCTGGGTTAACTGGGCAAGATCGGTGGTGAATCAGGCCCTCAATCGATTTACCCACACCATCTGCATGCGATGGATCATACCGACCTCGGGACCCGGCACGGAGTTGAATCTTCTTGAAGGCGCCATGCAAGCCATCGAGGCATCGGTCAACGGCATGAACCTCTACGCCCCCAGACAATGCCGGACCACAACAAATCACGGACAAACGCCGCTTGAAGCCGAGTGGATGATCGAAGTATCAGATGCTATCATCGAGCAAGGATTTGACCGCCAAGGCGCCGACGATCTCCTATCAAAAATCGCAGAAAGGCTCGAAAATGAAAAACCGGCGGAAGGGTACGATATCAACGCGTGTTACGATTTGATCCATCACCGCCCCCTGCCGGATTATCAAAAGGCATATCTCAGTGTGAAAGAAGAACTTGCCGGTATGGGGCTGACCATCGATTAAAGAAAGCGGGCAGGAGAACTTACAGTGGCAAAAAGCAACAAAGAGATTGCATATAAAATGATCCGAGACCGAATCATCAACGGGCACCTCAAACCCGGCCAGTCCATCACGGAGGAGCGGTTAAGCAGAGATCTCGATATGAGCCGCACACCTGTTCGGGAGGCTCTCATCCGGCTTCAGTTCGAGGATCTGGTGCGCATCATCGATAACAAAGGCGCCACGATAATGGAGATCACACCGGTCGATATCGCTGAGATTTTCCAGCTGCGTTTACTGGTCGAGCCCTATGCAGCCAAAACATGTGTAGAATTTATCGATAGAGAAAAGCTTGAAAAAATGAAGCGCCAATTAGAAAACATAGTTCCATCGGATCTTTCAAATACTGTTCCGGGGGATCTCGGTACTTCTCTTTATGAAGTACATGATTTACATCATTTAATTATTCAATCCGCCGGCAATCGCCGTCTGACAAAATGGTTGGGCACGCTGCAAAGCCAAATACTTTGGACGTTGAATCCCGAAAGAAAAATTCCCGGTCGGATTGAAAGATCCATTGCGGAACATCTGAACATTATAAATGCCCTGTTGGAAGGCAACGGAAACCTGGCTGAAAAACGCATGAGAGAACATCTTGAAAGCAATATGGCCGATTTGTTGGATGTCGGGAATTACAAATACCTGTTCCAATCTTCATAATCGGAGATGACCTCATATTGTTATTGTTGCATAGG
>CAYSUA010000358.1:2261-6705 GCA_964433795.1 uncultured Desulfobacteraceae bacterium
AATACCTGTTCAAATATTCATAATTGGAGTAAATTTATAAAGTATCTTCCCTTGGTGAACTTTTCTCTTTATTTTGTGGTATGTATAAGTTGTTGAATCAAATACAAAAAGCCACAAAAAGAGCTCGGCTATTCCGTTTATTTTTTTGGGCATGAAGTTCGGTTAACCTCCTGGAAGGATTACTTTTGAGATTGTTCAATGCAATTTCTGGCAGGAATCGAATTTCAAGAAAAAATTCTTCAATTTAATCCGGCAAGCCAATCTGCAGCGCTGGCTGCAATTATAACATTTTTATCATTTTTTATCTTCCGTGCAACATTTTGTTGATGAACCAGCTGAATCGCAGGAACACGTAGGACATTTTGAAACTTAATCAAATTGGGGTTTACAGCCACATCGGAAAATTTCGCCTCAACCATAAATAATGGTTGAGCGTTTTCAGTGACAAGAAAATCGATTTCTTGCTTTTCTTTGTTCCTCAGATACCAGAGTTGATATTCTCCAAATCCAAAATCCGTCCACAGAGTAACAGCCCGGTTCAGTTCTACGGCAACCATATTTTCAAATCGCGACGCTTCATCCTGAATCCGGCAGTAATCATAAATATATATTTTCGGTTCTTTGACGAGACTTCTTGAAATTCTCCTGCTGTAGGGTTGCAATTTAAACACAAGAAAAAAATGCTCAAAAACTGTTATCCAGGAAGATACCGTATTATGAGATATTTTTAGTAGGTTTGCCTGATTTGAGGCTGAAAAGGGGCTGCCGACACAGTTGGTGATGAGGGAATATAAAGCTTCCATCGTATCGATTTGTCGAACAGCGAATTCATTTCGAATATCATCTCTTATAACCTGGCTATGATACGAGTGTGCCCAACGCCGGTATTTTAATTTAGTGCCCTTGAGAAAAGGCTCAGGGAACCCACTTACCTGAAACATAGTCTCCCATAGCTCGCGGGCTACATTATTTTGTTCAGGGATCTCCAGTAATATCTCCGGAGCAACCTGGCGTATAGTTGAGGAAGATATTTCGCCTACTGTAAAAGGAAAAAGGTGAAAATGCAGATATCTGCCCGCCAGAGCGTCTCCCCTTTTTCGAGACAAATCCAAGCGGCCGCTTCCTGTCACCAGAAATCGGAATTCATCAGCATAACCATCGTAAACGCCTTTTAAATAATTTTTCCATTCTTTATACTTATGAATTTCATCCAGAATGATAAGAGGCCTATCACTCTTTTTCCGATCTATTTCTTCAAAAAATGAAGGTTGAGCCAAAATTTTTATTTTATTCTCCGGCACGTCATAATTAAAATAGTGTGAAACTGGTTCTTCGGAAGCAATGTCTTTAGCCATGGTGGTCTTCCCTGTTTGTCGAGCCCCCGAAATAAAAACCATCTCTTTTTCTGTATTAAAATCAGCCCAGATATTCTTATAATATTTTCGCTTTTGCATGCCGACCCAATTAACATAAACTGACAAAAAGTCAAGACTAAATGGCAATTTGCTATAATTTAGTCAACAGGATGATAAGTCCTCATAAAATGGTTGCATCTTTTCTTTCCGCCTCCCCCTCATTCACCTATATAAAACACTATTGATAGTCGTAATAATATCTGATCTAGTCTATTGTAGAAGAATGACTGGAAAAACAGGCGGCTAAAGAAATGCCACTAAAACTATCATTCAAGCTGTTGACTACCGACCAATGGGACGATTTCATGACGCTTTTCGGCGAACGGGGGGCTTGCGGCGGATGTTGGTGCATGCTCTGGCGACTTGCCCGAAAAGCGTTTGAAGCCCAGAAAGGTGAAGGCAACAAGCTCGCCATGAAGGCGATTGTCGAATCCGGTGAAATTCCCGGTATACTCGCCTTTCATAACGGTAGGGCTGTCGGTTGGTGTGCCATTGCCCCCAGAAGCAGCTATCCGGCCCTGGCACGATCCCGCATATTAAAGCCCATCGATGACCGCCCCTGCTGGTCGGTGGCCTGTCTCTTTATAGAAAGATCCTATCGGAAAAGGGGCGTTTCCACAGCGCTTCTGAAAGCGGCAACCGAATATGCCAAATCCCAAGGTGCAGAATTGGTGGAAGGTTATCCGGTGGAGCCGAAGCCGGAAAAAGATATCCCGCCTGCGTTTGCGTGGACCGGAATTCCCAAGGCGTTTATCAGAGCCGGATTTAAAGAAGTGAAACGCGCTTCACCCACCCGGCCGATTATGAGGATGGAATTGAGTTAGTACTTAGCCACAGACACACACAGACATGTGCTGAGAATTTAGTTTGTATAATGAAATATCTTGTTTGATGGTAATGGGTTGGGATTGATATAGCTTATTTGTTGAGCTTTTCGGATACATGTTGTTTCAACCAGTCTATCCAGGCATCAAATCCGTCACCGGTTTTTGCAGACATTTCAAACACCGGCATATTCGGGTGGATTTTCTCGATGGACTCAACGGCCAGATCTTTTTCGTAGTCAAGATAGGGGAGCAGGTCTATTTTATTGAGTAGGGCTGAGTCACAGACGCGAAACATGAGCGGGTATTTCACCGGCTTGTCTTCACCCTCTGTGACGCTGAGAACCACTACCTTTACATCTTCACCAATATCGAATTCGGCTGGGCAGACGAGATTTCCGATATTTTCCACGATCAAAAGATCGATATTATCCAAATCCAGTTGTGAAGCTGCATTTTCAATCACATGGGCAGCCAGGTGACAATCACCTCCAAACGCATCGGTATTTACTTGAACCACCGGCGCTCCGGATTTTGCCAGTCGATCCGCATCATGGGTGGTGCTCACATCTCCGACGATGACGGCAGTCTTAATTTCCGGCATAATGGTAGTGAGCGTGCGTTCCAGGATGGTGGTTTTTCCGGATCCCGGAGAGCTCATGACATTTATTACGAATACACCTTTATCTTTAAACAACTCTCGGTTCTGATCCGCCATCTTTTCATTGGCATCCAGAACCTTCCGAACCACTTTGATTTCCATCGTGAATCCTTCTTTTAATAAATATCTGCGTCTATCCGCGTTAATCAGCGTCCCATATAGCCGGTTTCATTCGGCAACCTCGATGGAGACGATATCCAATTCCCTTCCGGCAATAATATCTGAATTTCCCCCGTTGCAGTTCGGGCAAATGAAGGATGCCTGATCAACCGTCCATTCATTACCGCAATCATTGCACCGGGCTCTTACGGAAACATCTTCGATCTTAAGCTCTGCTCCTGAAAACGGAGTGTCTTTTGTGATGATGTCGAAACAAAACCTCAGGCTGTCCGGAACGATACCGGTGAGTTTGCCGATTTTCAGATTAACCCGCTCCACACGGTTGTCATCAAAATTATCCGGCAAATAAGAGGATGCAATTTCAACGATCTGATTTGCAATCCCCATTTCATGCATGGTTCAATCCCATGATATTGAAAATTTGAGAAGTTCTTTTATTACGCGTTAAATCAAAATTTTTCAATTCTTCTCGCCTGTCAGCTCGGCTGCGATTTTTTCGCAGGCTTCCTTTACCGCCTTTTCCATGGCCTCGGACAAACCCGGTTTGATGGATTCGGGTATCGTGTCCATCTGGGCGACAATGATTTTGATGTCTATTGGATAATTCTCTTTCAGTTCCGCCAGCATATTGACAGTCGGAAACTGGTGTAAGGAAAAATCGGACACCTTGTTTTCCGGGATCTCTTCCACCGGTATTTCAAATACTTCTCCCGGTTTTCGACCCGGGCGGTCCACCGCATCCACAATGATCATCTTATCCGGTTTCTTCTCACTCAGCGTTAGATCAAAAAGGGTGTCCCGGATGCTGGTGCCCATATCCATTGCCAGTACGTCTTCCGGCAGTTGGTAATGATCACTGAGCTCCTGAATCACAGCCGGGCCGAAGCCGTCATCCCCCAGCAGGATATTACCACAGCCGAACACCAATACCGATTTCTTAAATAATGCTTCAATCATGATTCCTATTCTTGTACCAAAAAAGATAGAGCCGCAAAACCTATTTCTTCGGCTTTGCGGCTCCCTGTCTTGATCTTTGGGATTAATTGATCAGTTTGTCGATGATATTGTTTTTGGCATCTACAATGGTCATTTCGATGGCGACACCGCCGTCCAGGCGGTGTGTGGCGCAGCTCAGTCATGGATCATAGGCGCGTATGGCCATCTCCACTTTGTTTAATATTCCCTGATCATATACACCGTTTTTAATTAAATCCGTGGCGGTTTTCTTTACCGAAAGATTCATGGCGGCATTGTTGTGAGTGGAACCCACGATGAGATTGGCTTTTGTAATGAGGCCGTCATCATCGGTTTCATAATCATGAATCAGGGTGCCCCGGGGCGCCTCGACACAGCCGACCCCCCGGCCGGCTCTGGGTTCTAGTTTCACACGAACATCGGTACCGGTAATTTCAGGATCTTCCAGC
>CAYSUA010000359.1:0-6657 GCA_964433795.1 uncultured Desulfobacteraceae bacterium
AAGAAGCATACAGGGTTTTTCAAGAAGGGCAGACCGGGAAAGTGGTGTTTGTCTGGAACTGAACTATTTGTCCATCCTTAAATGGCCATTTTTCCGCTGAGCGGCGTTCTCCGCGGATTTTTGCCTGCGACGTACAGGAAGTACGTCTCGGCACAAATCCTTATGCGGCCTTGCTCAGTGAAAAAATTGCTCATTTCTGAATTGGACACATTTTTGCCCTCCCATTTTTTTTGTGGATGGGTACTATTTGATGTTGGTTCATCTCGAAATGTAAAGGAGAACGAAATGGAACTGGATCTCAGTGGAAAGACGGCTATCGTGACCGGGGGCAGCCGGGGTATCGGCAAAGCGGTTGCGAGGGAGCTGGCCCTTGAAGGCGCGGACGTTGCCATCGCGGCCAGGGGGCAGGAAGCGTTGGAAGCAACAGCGGAAGAAATCAAAGGCGAAACCGGGCAAAGAATCATCCCCATCCAGGCCGATACAGGTATTGACGAATCGGTGAAACAGATGGTGGAGCGGGCAGTATCGTCGTTTAACCGTCTGGACATTTTGGTCAACTGTGCGGCGAGACCTCTGGGAAGCGGTCAGGAGCCCACGGTGGAAGAGATCACCGAAGACCATTTTTGGGCCGACATGAACGTCAAGGTCCTGGGCTATCTTCGGTGTATCCGAGAAGTGACCCCTTACATGAAGAAAAACAGATGGGGCCGTATCATCAACATCAGCGGCCATGCTGCTCGCAGTGCCAGCTCCACTATCGGAAGCATGAGAAACGTTTCAATAGTGGCGATGACGAAGAATCTGGCTGATGAGCTTGGACCCTATGGCATTAACGTTTCAGTGGTGCATCCCGGATTGACGTGGACGGAGCGGATGCCGGAGTTGATTGCCGAGCGGGCCAAGGCCCAGGGAGTCTCTACCGATGAAGTGAAACGAAAGCTGGATCAGGGAAACTCCGTCCGCAAGCTGATCGATGCAAGCGAGGTGGCGTACGTCGTGGCGTTTTTGGCGTCGCCGAAATCCATCGCGATAACCGGTGACGTGATCGCAGCCGGCGGCGGCGTAGGCAAAAATATTTACTACTAACCCGCATCCCGCTCCCGGGTATGGTTTCGCGTGTCAATTGCCGGGGGGGTTATTTCCCAAAGGAATCGTTTCTGAGCTGGTAATGATGGCAAATCAAGATAGAATGATCATTGGTATCGATGTGGGGGGCACCTTTACCGACGTGCTCGCTCTGGACCACAACAGCGGCTCTCTGACAGCGCTGAAGGTGCCGACTTCCGGTAAAGAGCCGGCTATTGGGGTGATAAAGGGCCTGGAACAGTTGTCTCAACACGCACGCACTTCAACCGTTATTCATGGAACAACGGTGGCTGCTAACGCGGTGCTGGAGGGCCGCGGCGCGAGGACCGCTCTCATTACCACCCGTAATTTCAGAGATATACTTGAAATCGGTCGACAATCGCGGGAGAATATGTACGATTTGCGCAAGCACGGGCGCCCGCTGGCTTTGGTACCCCGCCATCTTCGGCTGGAAATTACCGAGCGGATGGACCACAATGGAAATGTGTTACAGGATCTGGTCTTGGAAGAAATTCCTGAAATTCTACGAACCCTTAAAGACGAAACGGTGGAAGCCGTCGCCATCAGTCTGTTGCACGCCTATGCCAATCCGAATCATGAACGCCGGCTGGTTGAAGCCATATCCCCTCATTTTCCTTATATTTCAGCCTCCTCAGAGATCAACGCGGAATTTCGCGAATACGAGCGTACGAATACCGTCGTACTGAATGCATTCCTCATGCCGTTGGTACACCGCTATGTTGAGCATCTTAAACAGCTGATGCGGGAAGCCGGCTGGCGAGGCAGGCTGCTGATTGTCCAATCCAACGGGGGCATGATATCAACCACCCTAGCCAAACAACGACCCCTCTGCACGGTTATGTCCGGCCCGGCGGCAGGTGTGGCGGCAGCCCAGTATCTTATGCAGCAACTGGATATTACCCAAGGTGTAACCTTCGATATGGGGGGAACCAGCACCGATGTGTGTTTGATACATAATGGCAAAGCCGCGGTTACGGCGGAACGCCGCATCGGCGGACAACCTGTGCGATTGGCCTCGGTGGCCATCGAAAGCATCGGTGCCGGCGGCGGTTCCATCGCCTGGGTGGATGAAGCCGGAGCAATCAAAGTCGGTCCCTGGAGTGCAGGCGCATCTCCCGGCCCGGCGTGTTACGATCGAGGCGGAAAGGAACCGACAGTGACCGATGCCAACCTTGTGCTGGGTTATCTAAATCCCGAGGCGACCTATGGCCGTCAGATCCGTCTTCGGTACGACCTGGCCGAGGAAGCCGTAGGACGCTTTGGAGAATCCTTCGGCATGACGCCGGAGAAAATGGCCCAGGGTATCATAGACATTGCAAATACGAATATGATTCATGCCCTTCGATTGGTGTCTGTGCAGAAGGGACATGATTTGCGCCGGTTCACCCTGGTGGCTTTCGGCGGTGCCGGACCGCTGCATGCCGGTCGCTTGGCGCGCATGCTGCATATCCCAAGGGTCATCGTACCGTCATTTTCCAGCGGGTTTTCCGCCTTAGGCTGTCTGGTATCGGATGTGCGCATTGATTCTGTGCTAACGTATCGCTGCCACCTGTCGAGCCTGTCTTCTGTAATACTGGGGGATGAATTCCTTCCCATGGAGGAGGAGGCTTTACGGCAATTATCGGATGAAGGTTATGAGGCCGCTGGGATTCACCTGCAACGCAGTTGTGATTTGCGTTATGTGGGGCAGAAATATGAACTCACGGTACCGCTGGAGGGGAATCCCAGGGAATGTGATCTGGAAGATTTGCACGACCGGTTTCAAATGCTGCACGAGGCCCTTTATGCCTATCAGACAACCGAGTCGGTAGAATGTATCAATCTGCGACTGACGGCTAAGGTACCCCGACACGGTGTGAAATTGCCCGAAATATCCACACGAACTGCGGATGATGCATTTGTCAGAGAGCGGCAGGCATTTTTTCCTGAGACGGGTAAAGTACCCATGTGCGTGTACCAACGCGAGCGCCTTGGCAAAGGAGCTATTCTCCAAGGCCCCGCTGTTGTAGAAGATGAGTGGTCTACCACTCTGGTTTACCCCGGTCAACACCTGCATATGGACCGATGGGGCACATTAATCATAGAGTAGAAGCCATGACTACGCCTGTAAATCCAATCACGTTGGAAGTGGTTCGCAATGGTATTTTTGCCATCACCGAGGAGATGCGCGTCATTTTGATGCGCTCGGCACGCGCCCCCATTCTAAAAGAGGCCGGTGACTTTTCCTGCGTCATTACCGATGCTCAGGGACGGTTAATTGCTCAGGGGAGCAAGGACATTGCCATTCATCTCGGGGTGATGGCGTTCACGACCAAAGCCTTTCTGGAGCGAATTGAA
Organism: uncultured Desulfobacteraceae bacterium; assembly: GCA_964433795.1. GTDB lineage: Bacteria > Desulfobacterota > Desulfobacteria > Desulfobacterales > SURF-15 > DUZK01. The sequence continues at coordinate 3,445 of CAYSUA010000359.1, forward strand.
CCGTCTACCTTACATCCCGGTGATGTCTATTACACCAATGCCCCGGGCGTCGGCGGAAATCACCTGCCGGATGTCAAGGCAATAAGGCCGGTGTTTTTTGACGAGCAATTGGTGGCATTTGCCGTAAATCTGGCCCACTGGCCCGATATCGGCGGTGCACAGCCCGGTAGCTATTATACACGGGCTACTGAAATTTATCAGGAAGGTTTACAGATTCCACCCGTACCGGTGTTTCAGGCGGGCAGGGTGGATCCGATGCTGCTCGAGTTGATCATGAGCAACGTTCGCAATCGCGATGAGCGAGAGGGCGATCTATTTGCACAATTTGCTTGCACTGAAATCGCGGATCGGCGTCTGCAGGAGATTTTCAATCAACACGGCCACGAAACCGTACTGGGATGCTTCACTCATTTTCTTGAGGAATCAGACCGACGTATGCGTGCGGCAATAGAAGCGCTCCCGGACGGCACCTATTTCGGAGAGGACTACCTCGATGGTGACGGTATTAACGAAAAACCCGTCAAGCTTGCCGTTTACATTACGATTGAGGGGGATCGTGCGGTGTTCGATTTCCGGGATAGCGATCCGCAAACAGCCGGACCCCTTAACGCCACCTATTTTATGACCTCCTCGGCCGTTTACTATGCCATGAAGGCTTTAGTCGGGCCGGACATACCCCCCAACGATGGATGCTATCGCTGCATCGAGGTAAAAGCGCCTTATGGGTCCGTCACCAATCCTGAGCCCTGGGCGCCGATTGTCGGTGGGAATCACGAAACCACCCAACGCATTGTGGATGTCATTTTCCAGGTCCTGGCACCGATCATGCCGGACAAGGTGGTAGCCGGCGGCACCACCACGGCCGGGCTTCTGATTATCAGCGGCAAACGCGATAACGGCTCGCCGTTTATTTTTTATGAAGTCCATGGTGGTGGGGAAGGCGCCCAGGCGTTTCGCGATGGTGCCAACGGCATTCGGGTGCACATGGCGAATACCATGAACACGCCGATTGAAGCTATCGAAGCCGAATATCCCCTGCGGGTGGAAGCCTATCATCTCATTCCCGACAGCGGCGGACTGGGACAATATCGAGGCGGTCTGGGACTTCACAGGGCATATCGGCTCTTATCCCCTGAAGGACAGGCAACGACCATGACGGAGCACACGATTACACCGCCATACGGATTGTTTGGCGGTGAACCGGGACGGAGGTTTCGGGTAACCCTGAACCCTCAGAAAGAGGCTCGTCGGATCCGAGGCAAAGAAACGGTAGACTTGAAACAGGATGACATCATCGTTGTGCAAGGTGTCGGCGGAGGGGGATACGGTCCTTCTGATGAGCGTCAGGCTGATTTACAGGAATGGGATCTGCGTGAAGGATATGTCACAGAGAAAGATTAGCGAAGATCCGCCCTGAAACGAATTTGTCTCCCACAACAATGCGCTGTGATCTCGTTTTGAGAATTAAGTCGGCTGTCCGGATTATCCTCATGATGTCTCAGTAGGAAGGATTTCAGGCCGTTGACCTTGGGGAAGATATAAGTAGCGAATTCAATTTAAGGGGGACTATAATCATGAACATGGTTGAGGAGATTAAGGAAGGTATGAGGCGGATCTTCCATGATCAGCACAATCGGTGGCGAGAGGTAGTGACCGGACTCGACGCTGAGGCGCTGAACTGGAAGCCCGGTGAAGACACCAACTCTCTCGCCGCGCTGGTGGCTCACACCTGCGATGCAGAACGGTTTCTGATGGCCACTGCTCTCGGAAACACAGTGGATCGAGACCGGGAGGCCAAGTTCCAAACGGTCGTCTCTGAGGCAGATGAACTCTTGAAGCTCATCGACGAGACCGAAGCGGAAACAGCTGATTATATCGACCGGCTCAACAATGATTTGCTGATGGCCGAGCACTCGCTTCCCGGCAGGGCGCACACCGGTATCTGGTGGGCACTACACGCGCTCGAACACTCGACAGAGCACATCGGGCAGGCCTTGTTGACCCGTCAGATGTATGAGCAACGCAGTTGACCCTGTTGATGCCAAAGAGCCGATCGGTTTGCTAACCGGCCAGATATTGCCTTAAATAGCGTGCGGTACGGGATCCGTTGGGGCTCTTGGTGATATTCAACGGGCTGCATTTAGTGACAAGAAACCCGCTTTAAAGAGTGACATGATTTGACACCCGAATAAATTATTACTATAATAGCGATTATGTAATACTTTTTATGAGGGGATAATGAAAACCTATACAATCACACCCAAAGGGCAGGTTACCGTTCCGGTAGAGGTTAGAGAAAAACTAAAACTTAAGCCTGGAGACAAGATTACTTATGAAAATACGAATCATGGAATCCTTTTGAAAGCGGCCAAAAGGGGTATGCTCGCTGATTTCGGCTTTTTGAAAACGAAAAAGAAATCGGTTCAGGACCTTGAGGTTGTTAGAAAAGCGGTTAGGGAAAAGATAGCTGCAAAACGGCACTCAAGATGAAGAAAGTATTTTTTGATACCAACTTTTTGCTTCGTTTCTATCTTGCGGATATCCCTGACCAGGCCTTAAAGGCGAAAAGAATGGTTGAAGCGGCCCCAAAAGGCGCCTTATTGCTGGTGACAGACCTCATTGTCATTTGTGAAATGGTGTGGGTAATGGATTCCTTCTATGAGCTTCAGAAGAATGAAATTAGAGAAAAGATGACAAATCTTTTTCAAACACCCGGAGTCAGCATCATCAATGGAGAAATTTTACCTGAGGCTTTGTCGATATATGTAGAGAAAAATATAGACTTCACTGATGCGGTAATCGGTGTACTTGCTGCAAGAAATCATTTCGAGTACCTGGCGTCGTTTGATAAGAAGCACATGAAAAGATTAGAGGATTTGGGTTTGAAGCGTATCGAATCTCCTGAAGACGTGTTGGAATAAACTCCCACCTGAGTTTTCGCAACATGATTTCCATTTTGAAAAAGCTTGTTCGCTACGAAAGGAGAGGGATTGGAGTCGTTTCCGTTTGAACTGGGGCCCATCCGGCCCGTGGATGAAGCCGATAGCCTTTTAATCCGCACGACCCGCGGGTGTCCATGGAACAACTGCGAGTTTTGCGTCAACTACAAGGGCATGCGGTTTTCAAAGCGTTCCATAGCGGATATCAAAAAAGATATTGAGGCGGCCGCAGCATACTACGGCGGTCATCCGTTTCGTTCCTGTTTTCTTCAGG
>CAYSUA010000360.1:0-6621 GCA_964433795.1 uncultured Desulfobacteraceae bacterium
GCATAAGGGAGCGTAACACCGAAAAGGGCTTCGAGATAAACAAAACATCTCGGGAAATAGAATAGTTAGGGTCTATTGCTGCTCCTTCACGCTGTTCGGAGTAACGCTCCCTACTACACTCAGGCAGTCACACGCGCACGAATCGGCTCACCTCCAAAGCCTGTTCCTGTAAGTAACTTGGGCTTTGTGAACAACCGAATTTCTTTATTTCGGACGCCGATAAACACAAATTATTAAGATTTTATTATCAGCGTGTATCTGCGCAAATCTGCGTCCTATTTAACTTGATTTACCGAAAAATACCCATTATCCTAGCATGCACCTGATGCGGATCATTTCTCGAAGATGAACAAATAGATAGCGGACAGCAAAACGGGGTACTTATGTCAGATAGATTAAGGGGGTTTGGAAACAATAACCTCGGGTTTACACTGATTGAACTCATGGTGGTGATCGTTATCCTGGGAATTCTCGCCGGCCTGATTATTCCCCGTATCATGGGGCGACCGGACGAAGCCAAACAACTAAAGGCTAAGATGCAGATAGAGGCGCTAGAGACCGCTTTGAAACTATACAAACTCGACAGTGGGGCTTATCCGGATACCGAACAGGGGTTGCAGGCCTTGATCGAAAGACCCGAAACCGGAAATGTCCCCAAAAAGTGGCGTGAAGGCGGTTACTTGGATAAAGGGAGACTGCCTAATGATCCCTGGGGTAATGATTTTGTTTATCTTTCTCCCGGAATTAACGGTGAATATGATTTGAGCTCCTACGGGGCGGATGGTGTTCAAGGCGGTGACAGTAAAAACTTGGATATCAACAGCTGGGAAATTGACTGATCGGGCATTTACGCTTATTGAACTGATTGTCGTCATTTCACTCATCAGCATCATGCTGGTCTTCTCCATTCCTCGTTTTCAAGCTGCAGTATTATCCCATCCGGATCGACAAGCATCACGATGGATTACCGAAACCGTTCAAAACCTGAAGCAAGAATCCGTACGCCATAATAGACGTTACGTCATGCACATCGATATCAGCACCAACAGAGGGTGGGTGACTCATGGCCGCATGTCGGAGGAAGAGGTGAATGCAGCACAATCGGAAGGATTCAGCTTTCCGGAAGGTGCCGGCCTCGTCGATGTCGAGTTTCCTAAAACAGGCAAGGTTTCAACCGGAGAGACTGAAATATCTTTTTATAAAAACGGATATTCGGACAAGGCATTAATTCATGTAGAATTCGTTGATTCGGGTTTTAAAACGTATCTGATCGAGCCTTTTCTTCAGAAGGCCAAAACCTACAACACTTATTCGGAATTCGAGTATTGAGAGACAGATTTCGTCTTCAAAAAAGCGGATTTACCCTGCTTGAAATCATGGTGGCCATATCCATCATCGCCATTGTTTTTTTGAGTGTCTTTAAAATGCATGCACAGACCGTCTCCATGACGGCTTCCACCCGGTTATATGCTGTCGCACCCATTTTGGCTAAAAACCGTCTTGCCGAATTTCTTTCTCAATCTCCGGATGAGTTGTCGGATGATTCGGGTGATTTTGGAAGCGGATATGCCGGATATGGCTGGAAGATTGCCGTTGAGGATGTTGAATCCGAAAACCTGGGAACGGATACCGGTCATTTAAAGCGGATAAATGTGATAATATCGGTCAACAATGAAGAAAACGCGTATCGTCTTCGGACGTACCGGTTCATAGTGGATTGATGATGACAGACATTAAAGGGATATCCGATGAGGGAAGCCGAATCACGACCGGCAAATCCAAAATCCAAAACCCAAAATCCAAAATCGCCTCGGGTTTTACATTGTTGGAAATTCTGATCTCGATATTTATTTTCGGCATCGTGGTTTCAACGGTTTTCGGGGCTTTCAATACCGTGTTCTCAACAGCGGATCGGATCCGGGAAAGCGGTGCTTCCGATTTTGAAATGGCCAAAAACTGCCTCAACCGAATGATCGTGGATTTAAAGTCCATTTATGTGTCTCCATATCCTCTATACAAAACTCCGGAACTCGACAGTGAGCCGGACCCGTACCGAATTGTCGGGGAGACGGTGAACGAGGATGGCAGCAGTTTCGGAAGACTCCGTTTTACTTCCATAGCTCATTGTTCGTTTCAGAACAGTCCCGAGAATGGAATTGCGGAGATCATCTACTATGTGCAGAAGACAGACGGGGAAATCTTTGCATTGAGGCGATCGGATCGTCTCGAACCGTATCTCCCTTTTGAGCCGAGCAATAAGGATCCGATGCTGTTTGACGGGATCCGGTCTCTTTCCTTTGCGTTTTATGATGATGAAGGGGAAGAATATGAACATTGGGATTCCGAACAAGAAGAGTTTGACTATTCTACGCCCAAAGCCGTTCGAATACAGATGGTGTTTAGCGACGGAGAGGCGGCCCCTGTATTGGAAACAAAAATTTTATTGCCGGTATTCCGGGAGAAAAAAGAGTAGGGGTATCAGTCCTTGAAAGCAATTTTTAAAGATCATCGCGGTATCGCACTCCTTTTGACGGTCAGCATTACAGCGCTTTTGGTGGCGGCGGCATTGGAACTCCACCGAAATGTCCGCGCTTCACTGATCTCTACTGCCATGACCCGGGACCGGTTTGTTCTTTCTGAAATGGCGACATCGGGTGTCCATGCCGCCATGGCCGTGCTGATAAAGGATAAAAAAGAATCTTATTCCGACTCCCTGCAGGAAGATTGGGCAGATCCTGAAAAGCTGAAAGAAATACTGAATGAGGTCTCATTTGATGAGGGCGACCTGTCGGTTCGAATTATCGATGAACTCGGAAAAATCCAGATCAATACACTGGTTACAACCGACGGCGGTCAAAACTTCAATGAACCCCAGCGATTGATTTGGGAGCGGTTTTTAAACTGGATGAAATCCCAGCACGAATCTTTCGAGGAAATGGATGTGACGGCTATTATTAATTCGATCAAGGACTGGCTGGACACCGGAGATGATGGCGCCATTACCGGCGTGACCGGGGCCGAGTCCGACTATTACGAGGATCTTGACCCGCCGTACACCAGCCGAAACGGGTCGGTACGGCTCATAGGCGAACTGATGCGGATAAAAGGGATCACGCCGGAACTTTTTTACGGTATTGATGAAATCCAGGGGATATCCCAATTTGTAACCGTTTACGGCACGGAAGATACCGGTTCGGTAACGACATCCGCCGAGTCAGGAAAAATCAACATCAACACCGCACCGCTGCCGGTTATATTGTCGCTTTTACCTTCCGAAAGCGAGGATATCGCCCAGGCCATCATCGATTATCGTGAGGCAAAAGACGGAGATGAATACACCCAAGACCTCTCGAGTCCAACGGCCATGGTCGGAGCCGTGGGTTTGGCGGATGCCGATATCGATTTTAGCCTGTTTACCTCCACCAGCGACATATTCCGGATTGTAGCCACAGGAAGTATGGGAGAGATGAAAACAACCGTAACGGCGATTGTAAAAAGGGAACAGGACGCAAAGACCGGCAAATGGGGGTGCCGGGTATTGAGTTGGAAGGCTGGATAGAATAACGACACCAGATTATAAAGAATGCCTACGATGAGAGCAAATTCGGCTATCCCGGTCAGTCACTAGGCTTTTGTAGATAACCATTTGATGATATAAGGATTGTTAGATACATTTGGAACTTGGTATATTTTGAGAATCCAGAATGAAAAACAGTCCTGCAAAGGATTTTCAAGAATTAATGGTTTTTGATTATGGCTAGGAAAATTTTAGGTCTAGATATCAAAGAAGATGCTATAGCCGCTGTATCGGTGAAGACCGGTTTCAGGGGAAGCAGCATTGAGGGTTATGTTCATGTTCCGATTTCAGAATCTGAAGATGGCATGGTCCTGGGTATGGAGCAGGTAACGGAAGTTCTGGATGCAAGGGGCGCTGTTTGCATCGCATCCATTCCGGCCCAGGATGTTTCCATTAGAAATCTGACCCTTCCCTTCAAGCATTCAAAAAAAATCCGACAAATTCTACCCTATGAACTCGAACAGAACCTGCCGATTTCTGCGGAGCATCTGACCATCGACTTTCACCGCATACCATCCGGAGAAAACGATAATGAGACAGACATTATCGCCGGATCGGTGGATCAATCCCGATTGGGCGCTTATCTGGAATCGTTGTCCCCGTTCGGCATCCAACCGGATCGCATAACGGTGGGCGGATATCCTGCGGCTGCGTGGTTGTCCGGTCATTCTTTTTTTGAGAAAAGGGGGGTGATTCTGGATATCGGTAAAAGAACCTGTACCCTTTTTATCATTGTTTCCGGAGAAATTCATTTTATTCGAACCTTTTCCGTACTCGCATCACCCTCACTCCAAATATCCTCTCTTTGCTCGGATATTCTTCGAACGGTTATTGCCTTTGAAGAAATGTTCAACACCGAGTTCTCACCCGAACGGGTGCTGATCACCGGCGATGGGTCAGACGATATCCGATTGCCGCAAGTGATGTCCAAACAGATGGAAATACCGGTTCAAGCGGTTGATATGTCACAGGAGGCAGGGATCCAGATTAGGAGAGATTTAAGGGAGACCTGGAATCCGTTGCTGATGAACAACGCGTTGTCGCTGGCATTGACGGAAATAGAGGGGATAAACGGGTTCGATTTTCAGCGGAAATCGTTTTCGGATAGAAAACTATGGAACGAACATGGCAAGCGAATCCTGGTGTCCGGAACACTTGCCTGCCTGGTGGGGTTGTTGGCTTTGTTTAATCTTTTTTATGAAACATATACGTTACAGAAGCAGGTGGCGATTTTGGATCGAAAGATGATTCAAATTTTCAAGGAGACATTTCCGGATGTCAAACGGATCGTGGATCCATTGCATCAGATGCGAATTAAAATAAAAGAGGCAAAAAAAGATGCGCTATATTCGGGAGACGGGGAAGGCAGCATTCGTGTCATCGATCTACTCAATGACATCAGCCGGCTTGTACCCCAGTCCATAGACGTTGATCTGACCCGGATCGTCACAGGCCCCGAGATCATCACCATATCCGGGGACACGGATACGTTCAACACCGTCAATGATATAAAAACGCGATTACAGAACGTCCAGGGATTTCAAAGTGTGGAAATAAACTCTGCCAACTTAGACAAATCCGGCAACCGGGTTCGGTTTAAACTCAAGATCGCGCGGTAGGCACAGTCTGAGACTTTAAGAAGGAGTCAAGGGAAAAGCGGATGTTAAGAAAGCTGAGCAACAGAGAAAAGTATTCCATTTATGCGGCTTTTGCAGCGCTGGTTATTTTTGTGTTTTTTCAATTTATCTGTTTTCCAGCCGTGGAAAAGCGTGACCGTTTAAAAAGCGCTTTTCAAGCAAAAATTAGGATGCTTGAGGACATGCAGAAACTGAAGGCCGAGTACCGCGATTTGGGGAAAAGGGCTAAACAGCTCAAAGCGCAGTTTTCAAAACGAGAGAAGGGGTTTACCCTGTTTGCTTTTCTCGACAAACTGGCGCGCGATGTGGGGGTGAAAAATAATATCGCGTACATGAAACCTTCTCGCAACGTGCAGAAAAACCGTTCCATCAAAGTCTCATCTGTTGAAATGAAAATTCAAGCCATCGGTCTTTCAAAACTTGCGGATTATCTTTATAAGGCTGAAACCTCTCAAAACATGGTCATCATCAGGCGAGCATCGATTACCAAGAAAGGAAAGACCGGCATCGATGCCGTACTTCAGGTTGAAGCTATGGATTTATGAGGATCACCTGAACACAGACTATAAAACATAAAGACAATATCAAATGAAACTGTTGTTCACTTTATTAAATCTTTTATTCTTAGCCGCGGCTGTCTATTTGGGACACTCCGGATATCAGAAAATCAGCCCGGATCAGGGCCTTGATAAACCTGCAATTCCAGAATCGGCAAAAAATGCGGTTTCTGCCAAAAAAAAACCGCCGCCGTCACCGGAAAATTATAGGGCTATTGTTGACCGCAATCTGTTTCATACAAAAGAAAAACCTGCGGATAAACCCAAATCCGCAAAGCCCGTTCAATCGGAGCCGTTAAAACCGACAACCCTGCAGGTGAAGCTCTGGGGTACGGTTACCTCGGGTGCGGATGCATCCTATGCCATCATTGAAGACAAAAATAAAAAAAACCAGAACCTTTACAGGATCGGGGATACCATTCAGAATGCAACGGTGAAAGAGATCTTCAGAGAAAAGGTTGTTTTAAATGTTCAGGGTAAGGATGAGGTGCTTCAAATAGAGAAACTTGAAAGCAGAGGAGCCGGCGTGTCTCGGCCGCGGCCCCGGAAACAGGGGGTTGCCAGACCACCCTCGGTGAGACGGATCCGTCTCAAACGCTCCCAGCTTGAAAAAGCTTTAAAAAGCGAGGAAGATATTTCAAAACAGGCGAAAGCTAGGCCCCATTTTACAGATGGCAGACAAGACGGTATTATACTGACCGGCATTAAACCGAATTCCGTATATCGAAGATTGGGATTGAGAAACGGGGATATTCTTTTGGGGATCGACGAGGCGGATATTCAATCGGCTGAAGATGTTTCAACAGTACAACAGCGCCTGAGTTCTGCTTCAGAACTCACGTTGAAGATA
>CAYSUA010000361.1:0-6605 GCA_964433795.1 uncultured Desulfobacteraceae bacterium
GACCCCTGCACTTACAGGAGCACGGAGGAATTGGAGGAGTGGAAAAAGAAAGATCCCATTGGAATGCTGAAACGCTACCTGAAAAAGAAGAAAATACTGGCCGCAAAGGACATCCGAAAAATAGAAGAAGGGGTGCAACTGGAAGTAAAAGAAGCAGCGCAATTCGCACAGAACAGTCCCGAACCCAAAGGCGAGGAAGCGTTCCAAGCGGTATACGCATCATAAAATAATACATAATGAATCATTACTCCATCAATCCAGGACTCCAATACTCCATATTTACACAAAAGAGGTGAAACAAATTGAAAGAGACAACCGTTCTTGAAGCGATCCGGGAAGCAATTGCAGAAGAGATGGAAAGAGACAGTAATGTTTTCATGATTGGGGAAGATATCGGACAATTCGGGGGGGCGCTCGGCCAAACCAAAGGGTTGTTCGAGAGGTTCGGGGATGAACGGATCCTGGACACACCCATCTCCGAGGCGGCCATCGTCGGGGCGGCGGTGGGTGCTTCAATGCTCGGTATGCGGCCCATTGCTGACATCATGTTCACCGATTTTTCAACCCTGGCCATGGATCAAATCATCAACCAGGCGGCAAAGGCGCGGTTTATGTCCGGCGGGAAAGTAAGCGTTCCCATGGTGATCAAAATGCAAAGCGGCGCCGGCAGGGGAAAGGCCGCCCAACACTCTCAGAGCTTTGAGGCCATATATTCACATATCCCGGGGCTGAAGGTGGTCATGCCGTCCACACCGTATGACGCCAAGGGGCTCTTCAAGTCCGCAATCAGAGACAATGACCCGGTGGTGTATATGGAACACGGATCGCTTTACGGAATCAAGGGTCAACTCCCGGAAGAGGATTACACCGTTCCGATGGGAGTCGGGGATATAAAAAGAGAAGGCAAGGACATTTCCATTATTACCTATTCTTATATGGTTCATAAAGCGCTGGGAGCAGCAGAAATTCTGGAAGCAGACGGAATAGATGCGGAGGTTGTGGATTTAAGAACGCTGAGGCCCATGGACACAGAAATTATCACCGCTTCCGTCAAGAAGACGCACAGGGCCGTGGTGCTCCATGAAGCTTGCATTACCGGCGGGATCGGAGGCGAGATCGTGGCGAAAATAGCAGAGAACGTGTTTGATTATATCGATGCTCCGATAAAAAGGGTGGGTATTCCGGATGTTCCCATTCCCTACGCCAAATCCCTGGAAGATACCATTGTGCCCAATGAGGAGACGCTGATCACATGCATTAAGGAGGTTATGGAAGGGATTTAGGCTGGTCAGGTGCCTTCGATGGATAAATACCTCTCTAATGCATCCGTGATAACTGTATTTAGATTCGTACCTTTCGATTTTGCTAATAACGCAGCCCTTCGATGCAAATCGGATCCCGTACGGATATTAAAACTTCCCTTAAAGGGCTTTTCCGGATCTTTACCTTCCTCCTCACACAATTCTAAATAATCATCAACGGCCTCTATAAATGCTGTGCGCAAACTGTTGATATCCGTACCTTCATAGCTAACAAGGCTGCGGATGAATTCAATTTTTCCGTGAAATACCTGGTCTTCATCACTATAATGTACTGATCCAAAATATCCTTTATATGACATCATGTCTTTCATATTATTCCCTCCCTTTTAAGGAGCTCCAAAATATCATTAATCACATAAATTTTTACTGTCGGCTGGGGGTGGGGCTTGTGCAGTGTAATGGTTGGGTGTGAAACATGGATAAATCTCCTCCTTGAACCCCCTGTTTTACCAGTTTTACTTTCCTTATATCCCAAAGATTTTAACGAGCTTGTTAATTCATCCCAGGTTAAATCTTTTGGCCTTTGTTGTAACCTTGCCAATAATTTTTCTTTACGACTCATTAAGTCTCCTATTAAAGGGAAGCATAACCCGTTTATTGCTAAAATGCAACTAATTTTAGTTGCTCAAACCGCTCAAACAAAACCGACCACTGTATAGAGCAACCAAAAGGTTACGTGGCTTCCTGTTTTTCATGCTGAGCTGAAAAGATATTTTTCTGGATCTAATCCGATGGGGCCAAAATATCGATTTCGTTGATGGAAAGAGACGGATCGGGGACTACCTGGATCGATCGGAGCTGATGGAATTCTTTTAACTTATTGATATTATGATTATTTTGGCCTTTTAATTTAGAAACGCTTTTAGGGTGGACCTTTAAACATATGGTGTCCAGGGTCGGTTTGAACGCTTGAATCAGCGTTGAAGCTTTTTCATAGAAAACCTCGGAATATACAAGCTCTCCGAAAGACGGATGATAGGGGCCGGCGAGAATCGAGTCTTCTTTTTCCAACTCGGCTGTGGGCTGAAGCCCTATCCGGATAACCGGAATGTCTTTATCTTCAAATATTTTGTAAAGCTTTGTTGCTCGCCTGACCGCCTCTTCAAGCGGCAGCGGTTCATATGCTCCTTCCCGATACCACCGTGCAAGCAGGCTCTCCTTCAACACCACCGTTGGATAGATTCTTACAAAATCGGGAGAAAGGCCTGCAATTATTTGCCCACTTGAAAGGCAGGAGCCCTCGTCTTCACCCGGAAGTCCCACCATCATTTGCAGACCGATTTCGTAGCCTCTTTTTTTGAGCAGCTCCACGGCATTTGCTGTATCTGTGGCAGAATGACCCCGCCTGGACAATGAGAGAACATGATCATCCATGGATTGAACTCCCAGCTCAACGGTTTGAACCGGATAACCGTCAATGATGGAAAGCTGTTCAAGGGTTATGGTGTCTGGCCGCGTGGAAAAACGGATGCCGCCTATAGTGCCGGATGCAACGGATCGGGCAGCATGCTCCAAAAGGCTTATAATCTGCGCTTCGGGCAGCCCCAGGAAATTGCCGCCGTAAAAGGCCAGCTGAACAATTGACCGGTGAGGGCGTCCATACTCGAGAAGCCGATGGATCAATTCATCGATATCCCTCGGCGTCGGGATTGAGGGTTCGGTTCCGGTGATGGTCGTTTGATTGCAAAATGCACATTGGTGAGGACAGCCGGCGTGGGGGATGAAAACAGGTATGATTAAGGGGCGACGGGTAACGGGGTTTGTGTCGGCACCAGATGATTGCGGTTTGTCGTGGAGGGGGTCCATGGGCTTCTCTGCTAAACCGGACTATTTGTGAGAATCATCCAAAAGCGCAATGGCTTTTTTTGCTGCATTCTGTTCGGCCATCTTCTTGCTCCTGCCGTCACCCTCGGTCATCAAATCACCCGCCGTTAACTGAACCCGAAACATTTTTTCATGGTCGGGGCCGCTTTCACCGGTTACGGTATAAACCGGCATAATGTTTTGTTTGGTCTGTACCAATTCCTGCAGCCGGCTTTTATAATCCAGGGCCGGCATGTCCAGACCGTGCGATCGAATCAGGAATGAAAATCTATCTTTAATCAGTTGAAAGGCGGCGTCAAATCCGCCATCTAAATAGACGGCGGCCAAGACCGCTTCGAATGCATCGGCAAGGATGGAGGGTTTATTGCAGCCGTCGGTCTGCAACTCTCCTTTGCCGAACTTAAGGTGGCGGCCGAGTTTTATATCCCTGGCCATTGCAGCCAGTCTTTTTTCATTAACCAATTGGGCTCGAATTCGGGAAAGCTCACCCTCTTTAAGTTCAGGAAAAGATTGCATGAGCATATGGCCAACAATGAGATTCAATACGGCGTCCCCGAGAAATTCCAGGCGTTCGTTGTCCTGCATTCCCGATCGACCCTGCTCATTCACATAAGAGCTGTGGCGTAAAGATTCATCCAGCAATTCAATATCTTTAAACCGGTAATGAATCGTTTCTTCAAACTCGGAGTGATCGGAATGTTCCATACAATACCCGTCTCTACTCTTTTTCGCCTCTGGCAGAACAGGTTCTCACAACGATTTCATAAAGTTTATAAGGCACGTGGAAGCCCCCCCGGCCAACGCCCATCTCGATATCCGGGTTGATGGCGCCATGAAAATCTGTTCCCCCGGTCATCAACAACTGATGCTGTCTAGCCAGCTCAATATAGGTCACGGTGTCTTCCGGGGTATGTCCGGGATAATAGGCTTCTATTCCCTCCAACCCCATGTGCTTTAAGGTGATGATGATGTTTTCGAGGGTTTTTTTATCCGATATCTTTAACAAATACGGGTGGGCTAAAATTGCAATGCCCCCGGCATTTCGAATAATCTGTATGGCCTCGGAACATTCCAGACGGTACTTATCGATATACGCCGGCCCTCCTTTACCGATGAATTCATCAAATGCTTCGTCAATTGATTTTACAAAACCCTTGCGCACCATTATCTGAGCGATATGCGGTCTTCCCAACTGGCTTTTTCCAAACTCTTCTTGAAGTTCCTCTAACGAGATTCGGCATCCGCTTTCGTTAAGCCGCCTGATTATCTGGGGGTTTCGGTCTCTTCTCGCTGTTTGAAGCCTAACCAGGGCGTTGTTTAAAGCCGGGTCATCCAGGCTAATGCCATATCCTAGAATATGAAAACTTCCGGTAAGCGAAGTAGAAGGAGGTGGGCCAGCGCTAATTTCGACGCCCGTAAGAAACCCTAAAGGCAGCGGTCGGGTTGCAGAAGCAGCCTCTCTGGAGCCTTCTATGGTGTCATGATCGGTAATGGATATTGCTCTGAGGTTTAGGGCTTGGGCGCGACTGAGAATATCTAAGGGAGAAAGCGATCCGTCCGAGGCATTTGAATGAATATGCAGATCGATACCTGCATTTGCATTAAATTCCAAGCGCTTTCTCTAGGGCCTCCTCTTTGGTCTTGCATTCGATGCATTGCGTGGTAACGGGCCTGGCCTTTATTCGTTTGGTAGAGATATTCTCACCGCATGATTCGCAGGTTCCGAATGTCCCGTTTTCGATACGATCGAGTGTCTTCTTAATCTTCTTAATGAGCTTGCTTTCCCGGTCCCGAATCCGAAGCAAGAAATTTCGGTCAGCTTCCAGTGAAGCACGGTCGGTCGGGTCTGGAAAGTTTTCTTTAGGCGAAGTCATTCCCGACACCGTATCATCGGCCTGTTCCAAAAGCTCTTCCAGTTGGTTGGTTAAAAGCTTTTTAAAATAGTCTATTTCTTTCTTTCTCATATCTCAAACCCTAGTCAAAACTGTCTTGATCTTCTATATATGATCGACCGAAACGCTTGCGGCTTTAATCGATCGAACGAATCGGATTCTTCCGATTACCCATCCATCTAGCAAAAGAAGTCTAATATCACAAGCCCTATTTCCTGTAAAGACCAAATTTAATGCCTCGAATGGTTTTGTCAATCAGGTCTCTTCGAGATGGCCTTCTTTTTTTAAGAGTTCGTTATACCAAGCCGCAAACTCAAACATCCCCCTATACCGTTCATCGTCATTAACGATTCCCAGGCACAATTCGAAAACCCCTCTTCCGTATTCGTTGCTGTAGTTCTCGTCACTCCGGGCCTGCAGGAATTCTCGCACCAGCATCTGGGTGGTCCGTTTTGTTTTCTCTCTGCGCATATCGATGGGGTCCTTCGGTTGCATGAACGGATCCCACTTTTCGTAATCCTTTTCTAGGATTTGCTTCCGGCGCCGGGGAGACATGCTTTCGAAAATGGCGCGCTTCCGTTTTTCCTCTTCAGGGGAAAGTTCACTCATTTGCATCTCCTTCTTTTTCCCGATCCTTTTCGGGATCGGGAATGCCGAGATAAGCCTCATCGAACTCTGTTAGCAGTGCCATGGAAACCGGAACCAGCATGTCCGCCATCTTTATATGTTTGGATCGAACAGACCGAATAAAATCGAGGGAAATCTGGTAAAGCCGTTGCAAAATATTGTCAATGTTTGCCGTTGGGTACGCCTGTCCTGATACAAACCCTGAAAGCCCGCAGGTGTGCCCTTTTCCCCGTATGGCGGTGGGCACGCCGTATAGCCTGCAGGTAATTGGGCGATATTCGTACAAATCGCATTGGTCTTCCTGATTCAGAAGCGGACATCTGACCCGCTCTTCGGACAAAATCCCGAGGATGTCGTCTTCACTCTTTCCCGCCATGGTCGCTTTATGCGCATTTCTTTTGATTTTATAGATCTTGCGGTCTGCTTGATTCGCCCTTGAAAGGAGATCGTCTCTATCGTTTCCGGAAAACTGTTCGTTAAGATGGTGATTAATATATAGCGCCTCGATAAGGGTCAGATCGAACAATGCGTGGCAGCAGTCCGCGCACCGCGTGTGACATTTGACACAATTCGGGTATTCCGATTCGATTCTCTCAAACGCCTGGTCCGCAGCGTCCACTATTTTTTTGTATTCTTCAAAGAAAGGGGTGTAATCGCTTGCCATAATATCTCCTAAGAAAATTCCATCTGTCTTCGTGGGATCCATGGGCTTTCAGAAACACTAAATATTCCATACGCCATGAGACTTTCCCACTATATACAACACGCCTCAATACCAATCTGTAAGTTTCTCATTATACAATTCGGGAAAAATATGTTTCACGTGAAACAGTTTGTTTTTATCTGGATATCCAGAAAGTCCATATGAATACCACCGGCTTTGAAGGTAACCCGCTTCACGGGCGTGTGAAACTCGCGCATAAGGGTGCGTAACCCCGAT
>CAYSUA010000362.1:0-6598 GCA_964433795.1 uncultured Desulfobacteraceae bacterium
AGTGCATTAGGGGGCGTTGCATCGAACAGCATGAATGCGCTGCAATAAGCCGTAATTGTTTGTTATTTAACTCGATGCATTGGTTAAGTCGATGCTCTGTTCGGTGTTACGCACCCTTATGCGCGAGTTTTATCTGCCTATGGCAGATTCATACGTCTGCGAATTGGGTTGCCTTCAATGCCGAACCGGCTTCACTTGGGCTTTCCGGATATCCAAATTTTCTAAGAACAGGACTTGGTGATGAAAGATAACGAAACGGTGAATTTCAATTTACATGATCGAGTGGTTTTCATTTCGGGTGGCGCAGGAGATATCGGGGAAGTCATTGTGGAAACTTTCGTGGCTCAGAAATCGAAGGTTGTCATCGCGGATCTCGATGGAGAAAAAGCTGAAGCGCTTGCGCAGAAATACGGTTCAAAAGAGGTCATTGCCTGCCGGATGGACCTTACAAATGAAGAATCCATTCAAGCAGCTATCGAGATTGCAGAGAACCATTTCAGCCATATCGATATCTTGGTGAACGTGGCGGGTATTCTGTGTAGGAAATCTCTTTTTGATACTTCCCAAACCGATTTTGAAGATTCTTTCGGCGTCAATGTTACCGGCCTGTTTCTTGTCAGTCGAGAAGCGGCTAAACGAATGAAAAACCATGGAAGTGGAACCATTATCAATATCAGTTCCATGAATTCCAAATTAGCTGTTGAGAACAGAATACTTTATAGTGCCACAAAAGCAGCCGTTAATTCCCTAACCCAGTCCATGGCCCTGGAACTTGCTCCTTACGGAATTACCGTTAATGCCGTAGCGCCCGGCATTGTCGACAGTAAAATGGCCCGGGTTAGACTGAACACACCGGAACTTTTCAAGACTTTCACCGATGCAATTCCCCTTAAGGAATTAACACAGCCTGAAGACGTGGCAAACTGCGTATTATTTTTAGCTTCACCTTACGCTAAAAATATCAGCGGCGAGGTTGTCTCAGTGGATGGCGCACTGACGGTGAGAATGTCTTTACCAAAACCGTAGCATGGTTTTCTCTAATATGAGACACCGAAATGAGGAATGGAGGAAAATATGAGACTGGAGAACAAATCGGCGATAGTTACCGGTGGTGGCCGGGGTATTGGTGAGGCGATCTGTTTGAATTTTGCCAAAGAAGGTGCGGATGTATTGGTCGCAGATATCCTGGGAAATGAAGCGAAGGACGTCAGCGACAAAATTGTGTCCATGGGACGAAAATCGACTGCCGTCGAGCTGGATGTTACTGGTAGTGCTCGGGTTAAGGGTATGGTGGATTCGGCGCTGTCATTGTTCGGTAAGATCGATATCTTGGTCAATGCAGCGGGTATTTTCATCAGCTCGCCCCTTGAAGACATCAAAGAAGAAGACTGGGATCGAGTCATAGCCGTCAATCTTAAAGGAACGTTTCTATGCGGTCAGATTACAGGAAAAGAGATGATAAAACAGAAAAGTGGAAATATTATCAATATTTCGTCCATTGCCGGTAAAGCACCACAGATATCGCTTGGGGCATACAGTCCGAGTAAAGCCGCTGTTTTGCTATTGACACAAATGATGGCCGTGGAATGGGCCAAATACGGCATCCGAGTCAATGCCCTTTGTCCGGGACCCACAGCCACTCCCATGATCATGGATATATATAATACTGAAAAGAAGATGAAACAAAGAACAAAAGCGATACCTATGAATCGACTGGCCAGCCCGGATGAAATTGCCCGTGCCGCTATCTATCTGGGTTCGGATGAGGCGGGTTTTGTAACCGGTTCATCACTGGTTGTCGATGGCGGATCGGTGAAGAGTATGTTTTATTTGATGGGTCAACTGCCTGCCGATGACTAGACCCAGTTTTCTATCTAACCATTAAATCATCAAGGGAGGTTTCCTATGCCGTTCGGATACACTGGAAAAATCTTGCGGGTAGATCTTTCAACAAAATCCTTCGAAATTGAAGAACCGGATCAGAAGATATACCGGACCTATATCGGAGGCGGATCTCTCGCTTGCTATTATTTATTGAAAGAGCAAAAGCCGGGAGTGGATGCTTTAGGGCCGGAGAACACCCTCATCTTTGCAAACTCCGCAATCTCCGCCACTCCCGGTCCGGGATTCAGTCGATACACGGTTTCGGCAAAATCGCCACAAACCGGCGGATTCGGAGAAACTGAAGCCGGCGGATGGTTTGGACCGGAACTTAAATTTGCCGGCTTCGATGCCATCATTATTAAGGGGAAAGCTGACTCTCCCGTTTATTTATGGATTCACGACGGGCTGGTAGAAATTAAGGATGCCGGTCATTTGTGGGGTAAGGAATTGGGTGAAGTTCACGATACGATCTGCCAGGAACTGGGTGATAAACGGATCCGGATCGCCCAAACCGGTCCGGCCGGTGAAAACCTTGTCCGCTATGCCTGCGTGATTAACGAATTAAAGCATGCCAATGGACGGACCGGTATGGGAGCGGTCATGGGCTCCAAGAACCTTCGCGCCATTGCCGTTCGGGGTCGAAAAAAAATGGAATTGGCAGATAAGGCCAAGGTTAAGGAACTGGTCCAGTGGCATAACGCCACCTATTTGGAAACTCAAAAAGTCAGGCAGGACTTGGGAACCTGCGCCGGGGTGATACCGCTCAGTTTGTCCGGAATGCTTCCCACAAGGAATTTCAGAAAAGGGGAATTCAGTGAAGCCGAAGCCATCAGCGGCGAGGCCATGAAGGAACAGATTCTGATTAAACGCGGTCATTGCTATGCCTGCCCGGTCCGCTGCAAGCGGGTGGTGGAAGTAAAAGCACCTTATTCCGTTGATCCCCGTTTTGGCGGACCCGAATATGAAACCCTCGGAGCTCTTGGTTCATTGTGTGAAGTGGGTAATATTAAAGCAATAGCAAAGGGTAATGAGCTGTGCCAGCGATTCGGCCTCGATACCATCGCTGCCGGCAATACCATCGCATTTGCCATGGACTGCTTTGAAAGCGGATTCTTAACAACCGAAGATACCAACGGTTTGGAGATTACATTCGGTAATGCAGACGTGATGCTTAAACTCATCGAGATGATCGCGAAAAGAGAAGGCATCGGCGATATCCTGGCTGAGGGGGTCATGCGTGCGGCTCAGAAGATCGGAAAAGGGGCGGAGAAACTTGCCATGCATGTTAAAGGCCAGGAGATACCGCTTCATGAACCCAGGGGGAAGACCGGTCTGGCTCTGGCCTATGCCCTCTCCCCAACCGGTGCAGATCATGTGGAATGTCCCCATGACCCGCTTTTCGCTTCGTACCCGAATAAAAACGTGGATGAAGCGGCTACCGTGGGGATTTATGAACCCGTTTCCAATCTGGATTTGGGACCTGAAAAAGTAAAATTTTTTCATTATCTTCAAAATACCTGGAGCCTCTATAACATTTTAGGGCTGTGTATGTTTGTCGGCTGGCCTCTTGGACAATTCAAGCTGGAACATATTAATGAATATGTGAGGGCCGTGACCGGCTGGAACACCAGCCTGTGGGAACTCTTTAAGGCAAATGAACGATCTCAAAACCTGTTTAGGATTTTTAATTGCCGAGAGGGACTATCCAAAAAAGACGATACCCTTCCGGACCGTTTCTTTGAAGGGCTTGAAAATGGGGCGCTTAAGGGTACCGGTATCAATAGAGAAGAATTTGAACAGGCCATTGAGACCTATTACGGCATGATGGGGTGGGATCCGGATACTGGAATTCCGACCCCGGCAAAACTGCATGAATTGGGGCTGAGCCGGGCAATCTCAGAAATTCACTAATACCCATTTCTTGAAATTTTTCGAACCGCTAACCGCAATCATACTGAAACGGTGACATGGAACTCATTCGCCTTGATTCATGACATCCGTGGCAAGGTGCACTCTCTTTCTTCCATTACCAGACCTCACACCGTCGTCATGCTATATCATATCGAAAAAAATTAATAATTTTAGATATTTTCCGATAATATTATTAATGGCTTCTAATGGTGCGGTGCGTAAAATATTCATTGAAGAGAAATCATATGGAAAATAGACAGAAAATTTTAAATATTATTCGACAAAAGAGCACTCAACTGCCAACACTTCCCGTAATTGTAGACAATATCCTGAGCATTGCCCGAGATGAAAGAACATCGGCCAAAGATCTTTCTGAATTTATCGAAAGAGACCAGGCCATCACCACTAAGGTCCTTCGGATTGCAAACTCCGCATATTACGGTTTGATGAAAGAGGTGGATTCTATTTCTAGAGCCATAACCATCATCGGCTTCAATGAGGTAATTGGCCTGACCATCGGCATGAATGTGTTTTCCGTGTTCGGCAAAAAAGATACCAATAATGTCTTTGATATGGAAAAATTGTGGCTGCATTCCATTGCATGCGCCACTGCTGCTCGGGACATAGCAACCAGAAAACGGATCGGGGAAGTCGATAAGCTTTTTCTGGTGGGTCTTCTGCACGATATCGGCAAAATCATATTCTCCAAATATCTGCCGGAAGAATATGCAAGCGTATTCCAACAGGCAAAAGATTCCGAGGTTCCATTATATCGCTTAGAAAAGGAGACCCTCGGCATCGACCATGCCGTTCTCTCCGGGGTTTTAATGAAACGATGGAATTTTCCGGAAAATTTGCTTCTACCTTCACACTTTCATCACAATTCCTTATCATGTCCTCCGTTTTATCAGACTTTTGCTTTGATTGTGGAGCTTGCGGATTTTGTGAGTTTGAAAACCAAAATCGGAGGGAGCGGAAATTCAGTACCTCCAAAGGTTCATGATATAAGTCATAAATTAGGTTTATCTTCAAAAGAAGTGTTATTGATCGAAGATGAATTAAGGGATCAACAAGAGAGTATAGAGGAATTTCTACAACTCATCAGCTAGGCCCTATCGCCATGAAAACGGACAAACAAATTATCGCCAAGCTAGAAGGGGAAAATAAACTTCTCCGGAAGCAAATAAAAAACGTACAAAATCGGTTTGAAGAACAGATCGATGAACTTTCCCTGATTCGGGAACTCGGCGAGGGACTTCTTTCAGCTCAAAACTTTGAACCCGTATGTAGGTTCATTCTCAATTTCATCGTCGATCATACAATGGCCCAAAACTGTTCGATTATGCTGTTGGATCCCGATGTGGACCGACTGTTTTTTGCTTGCGCCAGTGACTACCACGGCAAAGCATACTCCATATCGGCAAAAGATATATTTGCAAAAAACAATCTGAAATACTGTTTTAAGCGCGGACAAGGTGTGGCCGGTCATGCCGTTGATTCTAAAAAGACGGTACTCATCAACGACGTAAACACATCCCCCATATTCGATTCGGAACATAATGGCATTGACGACATTGCCAGCCTGTTATCCGTTCCATTACTGTTGGGTGACGACCCCCTTGGCGTGCTCAACCTCAGCCACCCCGAAATCGATGCATTTGAAGCCTATGAAATCAACTTGTTCAGTATTATTGCGAACCTGGTGGCTATCGCGGTTCAGAATACACTCAACTTTGAAAGCCTTCGATCCGAAATCCGAAAACGTAGATTAGTGGAAGAGGAATTAAGGGGAATCCACGGAGAATTGGAGGAACGAATTCAAGAAAGAACAAATGAACTGACACGAACAAATAGACGTCTAAAGAAGGAAATCAAACAAAAAGAAATCGCACAATCAGCATCGATACAGGCGAAAGAACATGCGGAAAGAGCGAATAAGGCCAAAAGTGATTTTTTGGCAAATATGAGTCATGAGCTTCGAACTCCTTTGAATCACATCATCGGTTTTACGGAACTGGTGGTGGATGAACATTTTGGAGCGGTAAATGATCTTCAAAATGAATATTTGTCTGATGTCCTGACCAGCAGCACGCATCTTCTCGATCTCATAAATGACATATTGGATCTTTCAAAAATCGAAGCCGGAAAACTCGAGCTTGAACTCTCCGATATTGTCCTCCAAGACCTGTTGAACAGCAGTTTGACCATGATAAAAGAAAAAGCGCTCGTGCATGGTATCCGGCTTGAGAGGGATGTCAACGGTGTTCCGGATATGGCGAGAATTGATGAGCGAAAAGTCAAACAGATTTTATATAACCTCTTGAGCAATGCCGCAAAATTCACACCGAAAGGTGGGAAAATCATTTTGGCTGTTCGTACTATTGAAGGCATCGTCCGTTCCGGATATCGATGGAGCGATTCAAAGCGGGTGCAGATATTCGAAAAGCAAGCTGAAAGCAATGATCCGGACGAAGACTGCATTGGAAAGTGCCTCCAGTTTTCAGTAACAGATACCGGGATCGGAATTGAAAAAGCAGATCAAGATCGAATCTTCCGCGCCTTTGAGCAAGCGGATGAGTTGCACGATCAAGCATGCACCGGAACGGGACTCGGGCTGTCACTATCGAAAAAGTTGGTCGAACTTCACGGAGGAAAAATTTGGGTCGAGAGTGAAGGCAAGAATAAAGGCAGTACCTTTAGCTTCGTTATTCCGATCAGTTCCGATTGACAGAAATCCATCTTCAAATGATTGAATATTGATGGCCTCGTAAAAAGTTAGAAAAACGAGTTTTTTACGAGAGTG
>CAYSUA010000363.1:0-6592 GCA_964433795.1 uncultured Desulfobacteraceae bacterium
TTCAGTGATATTGCGGTTTTCCATTCCCCAGCGGATCTCTTCACCGGTCAGCACCTTAACGCCGAATTTCTTATGTGCGATTCGGATCGCCTCTTCGCCGACGACACCGAGATAGACGCCTCTGCTCCAATATACCGAACCCACACGGGTAAAGGCCATATGCCCTTTCATTTTGCCATAGACTTTGTCAATGATTTCCTTAATCAGAGGGAAATCTTTTCCGGATCCATGAAAGTTGGCTGAATAATAGCCTTTGGCTGCAGGGCCTGCCGGAAGCACGTCTTCTTCAGAGCCGCACCACCAGACACCGAGGACCCGCTCTCGCGAGAACCCGAGCCTGGCCGCCTCTTTCAGCGGTACGGTACAGGAGACGCCCCAGTTCCGGTTTATGACCCAGTCGGCCTTAAATCTCCGGACGATGTCCATCCATTGGGCTTTCTGGTCGATTCCGGGCCATGGCACCGGGAAGTGTCTTACGGTAAAACCGAATTTTTGGGCAAGGGCATCCAGCATGGGTTTGGTTTCCTGCCCGTAAGGGACATCGATGTGCAGGTTGGCGATCTTAAGACCCTTGAGTTTGTCCATCCCCCCCATCTTTTCGCCGATAAATTTAATTTTCGCTGAATTTTGTGACCAGTAGTTGGTGGGGGTTGTAAAAACCCAGGGGAAAACGCTTCCGTCGGATGCATCGGCCCGGCCGTATCCGGAGGAAAATATCACCTTCTTCTCTTTGGTGCCCCGGGGAATCAAGGCATAGGTGATACCGGTGCTCCAGGGGTGAACCAGGACCATTTTATCCTTCAACCGCTCATAACATTCAACACCCCTGGCCGTGTTGTAGGCGGTTTCGCATTCCTCCCATGAGTATTTAATGCCGTTGACACCACCCTGCATATTTCTCAGCTCCATGAAGTCTTCCCAGCCGCTGCCCATACCACTACCACCTGCGGCAAAAGGACCGGTTCGATAGATCAGAAGGCCGAAAAACTGGGTGGGTTCCTCTTTCTCCTTAGCGGCCAGAGCCTGACCGGAGATAAAAATCAGACTGGCTACTAATACCAAAGATAAAAGACTAAATATCAATTTGCGTCTCATGTTCATGCCCTCCTTTTTTGTGGTTAATGGTTATTGAGTTAACGAAACGCTTACCCTCATCCAAAACAGAACAGTACACTACTATTCATTGGTACAAGAACCCAAAAGAAGTTAAATTCTTTGATAGGTTTTTCCACACTCCAATACTCCATTGCTCCAGCACTCCGGTTGAATCGTCCGAAAAAATCTAAAACTCCTTGTATTACCTACTTGTTGGTTAATAGTATGCCGTCTAATACGGGAACGGCCACAGCCGCATTTTCTCCTTGATCGTATGCCAGAGTCTCGCCATTCCGTAGGGCTCAACAATTAAGAAGAAAACAATCAACCCGCCAAAGACAATTGCTTCACTGTTGGCCCGAAGGTTCGAAGGGACTCTCTCCATAAACGTCAGCATTGTCTGGTTAATAAAGATGGGCAGCAGAGTCATAAAACCGGCGCCCAAAAAAGAACCTAAGACCGTTCCCATTCCGCCTATAATGATCATTCCCAATAGGTGAAAAGAGAGAAATAGATTAAATTCTTCGATATTTGCCGCTCCATAATAGGTCATTGTGATCAGGGCTCCGGCAACCCCGGCATAAAATGAACTGACGGCAAACGCGATTAATTTGTACCTGAACAGGGAGACGCCGATGATTTCAGCGGCTACGTCCATATCTCTGATGGCCATCCAGTTCCGGCCCAACTGACCACGCACCAGGTTTTTACCGAAGGTAATCAATAGTGCCACGATACATAACACCAGGTAATATTTTTTGAGGGGCGTATCCAGCATAGCTCCTAAAATATGAAGATTCGGCACATCTATGGTACCGAATACACCACCGCTGACCCATTTCCAGTGAGTCAGAACCCATTCAATGATGAACTGGGCTGCCAGAGTGGAAACGGCTAAATAAAAACCTTTAATTCTCAGGGAGGGTATCCCAAATATGGATCCGACGATCGCGGATACAATGCCGCCGCCGAAGATGCTCGGTACCAGTGGGATGCCGTAGCGACTGTACAGAATAAGTGAAGAATATGCTCCCACGGCCATAAACGCAGCGTGGCCGAGGGAAACCTGGCCGGCATAGCCGGTCAGGAAATTGAGCCCCAGAGCGGCCATGGAAAAGCAGTAAAAAGGGATCATAATGCTGCTGAGCCAGTAATCACTGGCAGTAACGGGAATCACCAGGAAGGCAAAAACCAGCATGATACCAAGGCCCCAGCGGTCGAACGGAATGGGGAAAATGGCCATATCTTTTGCATAGGTGTCTTTAAAATTGCCGGATTCTCTATAAAGCATAAGATCGCTCCGTTATTTGAAAAAATGCCTAAATTGCCTACTTCCCGTCATACCCGATCGATGATTTCTTTGCCGAACATACCGTAAGGTCTAAACCAAAGGAACAGCAGGGCCAGCAGGTAGGGGAAAAAGGTTTGAATGCCTCCACCTACATAGGGACCAATAAACACCTCTGCCAGGTTTTCCCCGGCACCCACAACAAGGCCTGCCAGGATGGCGCCTGGGATACTGTCAATGCCGCCTAAGATAAGGACGGGGAGTGCCTTAAGGGCAATCAGCGACAGACTGAACTGAACGCCGAGACGGGACCCCCAGGCTATGCCCGCCACCGTGGCCACGATACCGGCAATCACCCAGGTTACAGCCCAGGCTCTAAGCAGGGGTATGCCCACGGAAAGGGCTGCCTCGTGATCATCGGCGACAGCCCGCAACGCTCTTCCAGTTCGTGTCTTTTGAAAAAACAGGATAAGTCCTCCAACAAGCGCCGCTGCGACAACCCCGAAAATCAAATCAAAAGTACTGAGAAATAATTCGCCTAATATGATAGGATCGTCCGGTATTCCGATATTCAATCCTTTTGCATCTGTGCCCCAGATAGACTGGCCGATACCCTGGACCAGAAACGAAAGCCCGATGGCTGCCATGAAGAGGATGAGCGGCGGGCGAGCCACCAACGGTCTGAATATAATGAACACCGTGACGTATGCCAGGATAGTCATGACGGCAATGGTGCATATAAGAGCCAACCATAACGGCATAAACGTCAGGAAACCCACCAGGGCCAGGCCAGCCAGAAGACTCATATCTCCCTGGGCAAAATTGAATACATCCGATGCCTTGTAAATCAGAGCAAATCCAAGGGCCACCAGGGAATACATGATGCCCACCAGAAGACCGGTAATCAGTACCTCAAAGAAAAAATTCATTTACTCCACTCCTCCTCCCTCTGCCTCACCCAGATAGGCCTTGATAACTTTGGGGTTTGACTTGATTTCATCGGGAGTCCCATCGGCAATCTTGTTGCCGAAATCGAGAACCACGATACGATCGCAAATATCCATCACCACTCCCATATCATGTTCGATGAGGGCAATGGTGTAACCGATTTCTTCATTGGCATCTAAAATGAACCGGGCGATATCTTCTTTCTCTTCCAGGTTCATTCCCGCCATGGGTTCGTCCAGAAGCAGGAGCTTCGGTTCCGATGCCAGGGCGCGTCCCAGCTCCACCCGTTTCTGGAGGCCGTAAGGCAACATGCCCGCCGGTTGCTTGCGGATGTTCGCAATTTCCAGAAAGTCGATAATCCGCTCCACGGCTTTCCGGTGTTTGATCTCTTCTTTTTGACTCATCCCCCAGTAAATACCCTGGGAAAAAAAGCCGGCGTGCATTTTTTGGGTCCGGCCCACCATAATGTTCATCCATGTATCCATGCCTTTAAAAAGGGCCAAATTCTGAAAAGTCCTGGAGATTCCCGTGGCCGCCACGTGGTGCGGCTTTATCTTCAAAGGCCTCTCCGTGCCTTCAAAGAAGATTTGGCCGCTATCCGGTGTGTACACGCCGTTTATCACATTGAGCAGGGTTGTTTTGCCGGCGCCGTTGGGCCCGATAATGGCCAGTATTTCTCCGGGATATACCCGGAGGCTGACCTTGTCGAGTGCTTTCAGGCCTCCAAAACTGATTTCTATATCTTCCATTTGCAATAGAGGTTCTTTTTTCTGATTCATGATCTACCGCCTACCATTCTACGTCTCCTTAAAAGTTTTCAGCTTCACGAATTTTGAGATTGGCTTTCATAGTGGTCGCCCGGCCGTCTTCGTAGGTAAAGGTCGCATCCACTTCCACGCTTTCATTACCCGTATAAAGGGCATCGATAAGGATGCCATACTTTTCAGCAATGAATCCTCTTCTTACTTTTCGGGTTCGGGTGATTTCGCCGTCATCCGGATCGAGTTCTTTGTGCAGTAACAGAAACCGCTTGATTTGAGCGTCTTTGAGCTGTTTGTCCCGGCTCAGGCTTTTATTTACCCGGAGGATCTCATTATTAATGAGATCATAGACTTCAGGCTTCTGTGCCAGGTCCGTATAGCTGGTATAGGCGATATGCCTCTTTTCAGCCCAGTTTCCTACGGATCCGTAATCGATATCGATGAAGGCGGCGACATAGTCCATATCTTTTCCGTGGGTAACAGCCTCTTTGATGAATGGACTGAATTTAAGCTTGTTTTCGATATACTTGGGAGCAAATATGGTCCCATTGGTCAGTTTGCTGACATCTTTGGCCCGATCGATAATCTTGAGGTGACCCCTGTCCGTGATATATCCGGCATCACCCGATTGAATATACCCGTCGACAAGGGTTTCGTCCGTGGCCTCCGGGTTTTTAAAATACCCCACAAAATTGCCCGGACCCTTGTAGGTCACCTCTCCTTTGTCGGTAATCTTGATATCCACCCCGGGTGCTGGCGTGCCCACGGTTTCAGGGTCTATATCTCCGTCTTTTTGAAGGGATATGTAAGCCGTACTCTCGGTCATGCCGTAGAGCTGTTTCAGGTTTACTCCCAAGGACCGAAAAAATTCGAATATCTCAGGTCCGATGGCCTCTCCGGCCGTATAGGCCACCCTAACCCTTCTCATGCCGAGGTTATCCACAAGCGGTCCATAAACCAGGAATCTGCCCAATTGATAGAGCAGTTTAAGACCCGCAGGAACCGACTCTTTGGCCATCCGCAATCTTTCTACCTTTCCTGCCACATTCATGAAAAAATGAAACATCTTGCGTTTGATCCATGCGGCATCTTCCATCTTGATCATGACCTGGGTCAGCCAATTCTCCCAGATTCTCGGCGGGGCGAAAACATAAGTCGGCCCGATTTCTCTGGTATCATGTACCACCGTGGAGGTGTTTTCCGGGCAATTGATGGTATATCCGGTGACCAGGGCCTGGGCGTAACAGAAGGCGTGGTCGCCGATCCAGGCCATGGGAAGATAAGCCATGATCTCCTCATTTTCCGTAAGGCCGTCAAACTCGGTAAAGCCTTTGGCTGCCTCGATCACAGCCTCATGTAAAAGCATGACACCCTTGGGGTTGCCGGTGGTTCCGGAGGTATAACAGATGATGGCAACATCATCCGGCGTACCCTTATTGATTTCATCCATGAAATAATCGGGGTTTTCTTCACCGAATTTCCGGCCCAGTTCCTGGACGTGGGAATAGGGCATGAGAAAGGGCTCGTCGTATTTTCGCATCCCTTTGGGGTCGTTATAGATAATGTATTCGAGCTTGGGGTTTTCCTTTTTCAGGGCAAGCAGTTTGTCGGATTGCTCCTGGTCTTCGGCCAAGGCAAATCTGGCCTCTGAATGATCCAGGATATACTGGAGCTCTTTTTCAATGGCATCCTGGTAAAGCGGGACCGGAACGCCGCCCAGGCACTGGGCTGAAGCCATTCCCCAATAAAGATGGGGCCGGTTGTCACCGATAATGGCCATTTTATCGCCCCGCTGATATCCTAATGATGCCAACCCTAAAGCGAGATCTTTGACCTGATCGAGACAGTCCTGCCAGGTGTGGGGCTGCCATATACCGAAGTCCTTCTCTCGCATCGCTGGTCTGCTGTCACCATATTTTTGCACGTTATCCAGAAGAATGTGTGGAAAGGTTTTGACGGGTTCGTTCATGATCAAATTCCTCGCCCTCTAAATCGCTTGATTGAACAGTTTGTTCGTTTAATCAGATGAAAGAAATATTTTAAGCGGTACTTTTTTTATCATTTATGGAAAAACAAAATATCTATATATGGGTTGATGCCACCAACCCACAATCGATCAAACGATATATTGACAGTTTCATTTTTCATAGTTGAAAAAGACTGAATGGACGATGCGTGTCTTTTTCAAATAACCAAATCGCTAAAAGAAGGGAAAAAATTAATTAAACATTTCTGAGGAAAAAGCCCAGAGCCTCTTCAACAGGGATGCCACCATAAAGCTCGCTTTTAAAATGTTAATAATTCCTATCAGTCGAAATTCATACTTGTCAAGGAAAATGGGTGCAATTAAAGGTGTCGGCTGATTGGGGTTTCGTCGGAGACCTTATAAATTATAGCCTGTCGGCGGTATTTATTTACAGCCCTTCCATATATTGCTATACAAACCCTAACCCGGATAAACCGGAAATTCCAAATCACAAATATCAAATACCAAACAAAT
>CAYSUA010000364.1:0-6554 GCA_964433795.1 uncultured Desulfobacteraceae bacterium
GATGCGTCTAAAAGTAAATCGCTTTCTATACAGTTTAAGAAATTACTTTGTTGGACGCTGATGAACGCAGATTTATAGGATTAATAAAAAAATATTGATAAATGTCTGTGTATGTCTGTGTGGGTCTGTGGCTAATACTGTCAACGCTTGGTCAAGATGCGGTATGCCTCTTCGATTTCCTTGAATCGCTGTTCGGCCAGCTTTTTAAACTCTTCTCCGAGATGATGAACCTTGTCCGGATGGTATTTATTGGCGAGCTGCCGGTAGGCACGCTTGATCTCGTCTTCTGTGGCATTTCTTTCGATACCGAGTACCTGATACGGATCGTCAGAGGAGGGACCGGCACTATACGGCTGTTGGTTGCCGGACCCGGTACTTTGCGATCTGCCGTACCCCTTGTTGAAATACTGGTGATTTCGGCTGTAAAAACGACGATTTTGAAAAGGAGATTTTTTAGCGGAATAGAAAAACCGCCACAGGAGGAAAAGGATAAACAGGTCGTCCAACCAGCCCCAGCCCAAGACAAAATCCGGCAAAATATCGTATGGGGACAAGGCGTAGATTATCGCCAATATGGTAAACAGAATCTTCATTGGCTTGAAAAAGCTACAGGTAGATTTCCGGGTTGACGATATTGATCGGCTTCTCTCCTGCCAATACCCGAAGGATTTCATCTGCCGCCATGGTGGCCATTCGGGACATGGCTTCGTCCGTATTTGCGGCGATATGGGGAGTGACCAGCATTTTTTCATGATTTAGAAGCGGATGATCGGTGTCAGGGGGCTCCATTATCGTCACATCCAGTGCCGCCCCTTCAATCCATCCCTCATCCAATGCTCGAAGCAGCGCCGCCTCATTGACGATGCCGCCGCGCGCGGTGTTAAAAAGGAATGCGGATTTTTTCATCTTCTTGAGTTCGGTCTCCGCAATGATGTCTCTGGTTAGCGGTGTCAACGGGCAATGGACGGTTACAAAATCAGATGCCGTTAACAGCTCATCCAGGTTGTCAACGCGATGCGCACCGACCGTATTTGAATATGCATCGGTAACTAATGGATCATAGGCTAAAACCGTCATGTGAAACGCCTGCCGGCACATACGAACCACCTCACTACCGATTCGACCGATTCCGATAACCCCGACGGTTTTGCCCCGGATATCGGTGCCCGTGAAATCTTTCATTCCACGGTAGGTTCCATCTTTCAGCGCCGCATTGGATTCGGACATTTTTTTGGTAACAGCCAGCATATAACCGACCGTATACTCTGCCACCGATGAGGAATTTGCATAGGGTGTGAAAGCAACCGGGATCTTTCGTTTGGTGGCGGCGGCAATATCGATGTTGTCATAGCCGACACCGTGTTTCGCGATAATTTCAAGATTCGGTGCGGTTTTGATAATCGCCTCATCGAAATCGGACAGCCCGACCATAATGCCGGCTGCATCTTTTACCGCATCCAGCAGGGGCTGATCGCTATCTCTACGATAGCGAATCACTTCAACGTCCGGCGCTTTTTCAAAAGCCTCTATACCATCCGCGTGGATCGGCGGAACATCGATTATTACCTTCTTTTTTATCATTTCTCATACCTCATTCATTGTGTGGACGATTACGATACCTGTTTCCAAAAATCCATTTTGATTAACACCCGATTCTTATTAGAGTTTATCCTGTAAATCAATATTTTTGAGGGTGCTGAAAAGTTCGGTGGGTATACCGTCTTTAGGAAAAATATGTTTACCATTTTGGAAAGATGTGCAATATGTTGAGTGTCAGATAGGTCTTAATGTATTGATGTTACATTTATTTCTATCGATAACCCGCCCGCTGAGTTCTTATATACTTGTTGCTCTTGTCCATTGATTGTCTAACGCCTCATTAGGATCTGATTGATGGTGGGTTACAAGGAGACCTGCCTTGAAGCGACTCAACCTATCTATTGACGGTAAGCGTGTTGATTGCGTCGTGGGTACCAGCCTGTCGACGGTTGCCGAAACGAACGGAATAAAAATCCCCAGGCTTTGTGATCATCCGGAGCTCAAACCGGTAGGCGCCTGTCGTCTTTGTCTGGTGGAAGATGAAAAGACCGGTCGTCTGATGGCTTCTTGTGTTACGCCCGCCGCTCAGGACATGGTTATCCGAACCGATTCCGACCGAATAAAAAAACACCGGCGCAATATTGTTCGTCTGATGCTGGCGGAGCATCCGGAATCATGCGTGGTATGCAATAAGGGAAACCGATGCCGGCTAAGGCAGATAGCGGCTGACTTGGGTATCGGCGAAACCGACCTGTATGCAATGCCCAATGTAAGTCCCTTTGAACAAGCAAATCCTTTTATTGTAAGGGATTTGAGTAAGTGCATCCTGTGCGGCAAGTGTATCCGGGCAGACCATGAATTGGTTGTCGTCGGCGCAATCGATTATAATAATCGGGGATTTAAATCAAGACCGGCAACCGTTCATGAGTTGCCGTTGGAACATTCGTCCTGTACCTTCTGCGGCACCTGCGTCTCCATATGCCCGACCGGTGCGTTGTCTTCGAACATTCTCTCGGAAGATCGGCCCTATGTTGGAACCCCGGCGATAGAAGCGCATTCCATATGCGGATTTTGCGGTGTGGGTTGTGTACTGGCGATGGGGGCGGTGGATCATCAAGTTATTGAAGTCAATCCCTCCCATCTGCCGGGTACCGTCAATAAATCGGCCCTTTGCGTTAGAGGACACTTTGCCCATGACTTTTTAAATAGCCCTAACCGCTTAACGCAGCCCAGCATACGGAAAGACGGTCAACTGACTGCAGCTCCATGGGATGAAGCCCTGGAGCTAATTGCCGACCGTCTTGTGGAAATCAAAACAACAGAAGGCCCGCAAAGTATCGCTTTATTGGGTTCCTCAAAATGCACAAACGAGGAAAATTACATTTTCCAGAGAATTGCCCGGCTTATCATCGGAACCAACAATGTGGACAATATCGGATACTTCTCGGGTATGTCTTTGTTGAGAAGACTGGATGAAAAAACGGGCGGTAAATGTCGCGTCAACGCTTTGGATAACCTCGATAAGGCTGAGGTCATCTTTATTCTTGGGGCAGATCCCACCCATTCCGTTCCGGTGGTCGGATATTATCTTAAACGGGCGGCTAAAAAGGGCGTTCCCCTGATTGTGGCGGACCCCAGGCAAACCGATCTCGTCAATTATTCGTCGATTCGGCTCCATATCAAGCCACAGACCGATCTTGAAATGATCAACGGCCTTATTGCATTGCTTTATGAAAAAAAAGGGTATGATCTTTCATTTATTGACCGGCATACAGAGGGTTTCCGTATGCTGGAATCCGGTTTAAGTTCACTGGATCTTGATCGGGTTTGCCGTATTACAGGGATGGAAATGAAAACGCTGAGTGAAACTGCCGAATTGCTGAAAGGGAAAAAAATAGCAATTGTCATTGGAAACGGAATCCTGCAGCAAAAGAACGGAATTCATTCCTTGGAGGCGGTTCTTAATCTTTTTTTGATGAGTGGAAGCCTTGGTGAAGCCGGCGCAGGCATCTATGTCCTTGCCAAGGAAAACAACCAAATAGGGGCAATGGACATGGGGGCGGCGCCGGATCTTCTTCCCGGGCGACAGTCAATAACCGATGATGCGGTTCGGCACGCATGGGAGAAGCGCTGGAAAGCAAAACTTCCAACGGATCCGGGACTTAACATCTTCGGCATGATAGAGGCAGCCGAAAAGGGCAGCCTGAAGGCATTGTACGTTATGGGAGAAAACCCGCTGCGCGCTTTGCCGCAACCCCAGCGGGTTAAAAAGGCATTGCAGAATTTGGAGTTTCTTGTGGTACAGGACGTTTTGAAAAATGAAACAACCGATATAGCCGATGTGATTCTACCCGGATCCGCTTTTTGTGAAAAAGCGGGCTCCTTTACAAATCTGGAAGGACGGATTCAGACTTTTGCCGGGGTCGTTTCACCGCAGGGATCTGCCAGGCCGGACTGGGAAATTCTCGACCGGCTGTCTGCAAAGCTGGGAGTAAAAGAAACATACGGTTCCCTTGAAAGAATCCGAACCGAAATTCGTATGCATGTGCCGATGTACACGGAACTGCAGGATGATGGTCAGGGCTGGTTAGCGGATTCTGCGCCTGCCGACAGCTCGATACCATTTTCTCCGGTTACATCCGTAGAAGATGAAGCGCCCGACAACGATTACCCCTTTACGTCGATTTTGGGATCTTTACGCCTCCATTTGGGAAGCGGCACCCGCACCGCGAATTCCCGGAGAATTCTCGATTTCGGATTAAAAGGCGAAGTTGAAATTTCTCCCGAAGACGGATCCAACCTCGGTTTGATAGACGGGGATTCGGTTCGCATTGCTTCCGAACACGGCGTTATTGAACGGGAAATCCGAATGGACGAACGAATCGGACAAGGCCACATTTTTATCCCCCTGGCGGTTAATGAAAATGACGTCATGAACCTGGTCGGCTTATCGGATCTCAGCGCACCTGAATCTTCAGGCGTAAAAACGTGTCCGGTCAGGCTTACCAAAGTTTAGGCTGTTAATTGTAATTTTTGTGCTTTTTATGGCAGAAAATAGTTTGTTCAATCTTCAATAATCAATATTCAATCAGGTCCCGGCTTGTCCGGGTTAGGAAAGGGTAGCCATGGAACTACCGGAAATCGATTGGGACAAACTCAACACCATCATCAATGAGCACAAAGGGGAAAAGTGGGGCCTGATCCCGCTGCTCCAGGGAATTCAGGAAAATTTCGGTTACATTCCGCCGGAGTCCATCGAACCGGTTGCAAAGGCCTTAAACCTGTTTCCATCCCAGGTTCAGGGGGTGATTACGTTTTATTCCGGTTTTGCACTGAAACCCAAAGGAAAGTACGTGCTCAAACTATGCCGCGGCACCGCCTGCCATGTGAAGGGGAGTCGCAATATTTTGCGTATGATGAAAAAAGAACTGAATTTGGAAGAAGGGGAAACCAGCCCCGACTACCAGTTCACGCTGGAGACAGTGGCCTGTTTGGGGGCATGCTTTCTGGCGCCCACCATGACGGTCAATCTTAACTATTTCGGCAAGCTGGCACCCACCCGGATTACCAGCATTCTGGATCAATACAAGAAGGACCTGGAGGATATCAAAGAATAATGGAAAAACTCCAATCCATCGGGCAACTGGAATGGCTTCGAAATAAAATTCTTGCTCGCACCAAAGCGAAAGAGACCGTCGTACATGTCTGTATGACCGGCTGCCGGGCATATGGGGCAGCACAGGTCATGGAAGCCCTAAATGAAGAAGTAAAAAATAAGGGGCTTTCAGACCAGGTGGAAATCCGTTCAACCGGATGTCACGGATTCTGTGCCAAGGCTCCCGTTATCACCATTAACCCCCTGGAGGTTCAATATCAGGAAGTCAACCCGGCCGATGCGGTTGAAATCGTCTCCGACACCATTAAAGAAAAGCGCCTGATCGATCGGTTGGCCTATTCGGATCCCGATACCGGTCAACCCGTTTTTCATCTCAACCAAATCCCGTTTTATCGTGAGCAGCTCAAACGAGTTTTAGCCCGATGTGGACGGATCGATCCCACTCAAATTGAGCATTACCTGGCCGACGGCGGCTACCAAGCCCTTGCAAAAGCCCTGTCAAAATTATCTCAGACGGAAGTTATCGAAGAAGTCATTGCGGCCAAGCTGCGAGGCCGGGGAGGCGCAGGGTTTCCGACAGGGCTTAAATGGAAATTCACGCGAGAGGCTTCAGGATATCCGAAATATATTGTTTGTAATGCGGATGAAGGAGATCCCGGCGCCTTCATGGACCGTGCCGTTCTGGAAGGAGATCCCCATGCCGTCCTGGAGGGTATGTCTCTCGGAGCGTATGCCATTGGGGCCGAATACGGATTCATATACGTTCGCGAAGAATACCCCATCGCCATCGAGCATTTGACCATTGCCCTTGAACAATCCAGGGAACTGGGGCTTCTGGGGGAGAACATCCTGGGAACCGGTTTTAATTTAGATATTTCACTGAAAAAAGGTGCCGGTGCCTTCGTTTGCGGCGAGGAGACCGCCCTGATGGCTTCCATAGAAGGAAATCGCGGCATGCCCAGAGCTCGACCACCTTTTCCTGCACAATCCGGCATAGACCAGAAGCCCACCAATATCAACAACGTGGAAACATGGGCCAATATTCCGATGATCATAAGCAACAGCGCCGAGTGGTTCAGCCAGGTGGGTTCGGAAAACAGCAAGGGAACAAAAATATTTTCCTTAGCCGGCAAAGTAAACAATACCGGGCTGGTGGAAGTGCCCATCGGCACCACCATCAAAGACGTGGTCTTTGAAATCGGCGGTGGGATCCCAATGGGCAGAACGTTTAAGGCGGTGCAAATGGGGGGACCCTCCGGTGGTTGCGTCCCCCAGGCGTATTTGAACATGCCCATTGATTACGACACCCTGCAGCGTATCGGCGCCATCATGGGATCGGGCGGAATGGTCGTAATGGATGAAAATAACTGTATGGTAGAGATTGCCCGATACTTTCTGA
>CAYSUA010000365.1:0-6514 GCA_964433795.1 uncultured Desulfobacteraceae bacterium
TCCTCAGCAGAAAACTGCTCATTTTGGATAATGGCTTTCATTTGCGATTGATCCTTGGAATTTGCCACACCCAAAGCCCTTATAACCGGCAGCGTGAGCTTCCCTTCTTTTAAATCGGCTCCGATTTCTTTTCCCAGGGAAACAGGATCTGCGGTATAATCGAGAAGATCATCAGCCATCTGGAATGCCAATCCGAGATTAAAACCGTAATCGGAAAGCGCCTTTTCGTCCTTTTCGGATGCCTTTGCCAGTATCGCCCCGACCCGGCAAGAACCCTGAATGAGTACCGCTGTTTTCCTGGTGATGATTTCCATGTATTCGGATTCTGAAAGATCGATATTTCCTTTTCGCATCAGTTGATGAATCTCACCCTGGGACATGTTCTCCGTGATTTGTGAAATGATTTTGATGACCTTGGGACGCCCGGTTTCCGATGCGATGGAAAGCGCTCTGGCCAGAAGGAAATCCCCCACAAGAACGGCCGTGGAATTGCCCCATATGGAATGGGCCACCGGAGATCCCCTGCGGACGGTTGCTCCGTCTACCAGATCGTCGTGCAAGAGAGTGGCGGCATGCAGGTATTCGAACACCGTGGAGATTTTTTTTGCGAAATGATCCGAATAGCCGCAGAGTCTCGCTGAAAGCACCGTCAAGACCGGTCTCAACCGCTTGCCGCCGCTGAACAGGATATGGCTTGCGGTTTTCGAAACCAGATCCAGGAAAGGGTTCAGATTTTCCGAAAGCTCCTTTTCGATGTCAGCAAGATCCGCTTTGATCTTTGAATATATTTTTTGTTTTAATTCATTCATATCATACCGGTTCACCAATTAAATCATATTCCAGTGTATCATTAATTCCGGCATTTATGAAGCTTCCGTTTTTTAACGGCGCCTTGCTGTGAATATAGGTTATCCCATCTACCTCGGGGGCCTGAAAAATCGTGCGTCCCGCGAATACCCCTTTTTCCATTTCCTCATCAACCAGGATGGTATAGATGCGGTTTAAGTGCTTCCTATTGTTTTCCGATGATATCGCTTGTTGATTGGACATGATTCGATCATATCGATTTTTTGCGATACTTTCGGGTACATGATGATCTAATTTGTGAGACGGCAGATCTTCTGAATCAGAATAGATGAAAACACCCAGATGATCAAACTTGACCCTATCCATGAATGTTGCCACCTGCTCCACGTCGTTTTCCGTTTCACCGGGAAATCCGGTAATGATGGTGGTTCGAAGGGCGGCACCCGGCACGATGTCCCGGATTCTGTCAAATAAGCGATAGAGATCCGCTTCCGTGTAATTTCGGCCCATTCGCTTCAATATTCGACTGCTCACATGCTGAACGGGAATATCAAAATAGGGGCATATGTTTGAAAATCCGGCAACGGTTTCAAGGAACGTATCATCGATACTCTCCGGATGTCCATACATGACCCGGATCCAGATATCTTCAGATATTGCTGAAAGTCCATTCAGCAACCGGCTGATGGATAGGGGAGGGGTTAGATCATTTCCGTATGCGGTGGTATCCTGAGCCACCAAAACCAGTTCCTTGACCCCGCTTGAAACATGACGCCGAGCTTCAGCTATTATGGTATCCGGTGCTCGGCTTCGCAGTTTCCCCCTGAGGTTCGGAATGATGCAATAGGTGCATCGCCGGCTGCATCCTTCAGCGATTTTGAGGTAAGCCATATGAGGATGGCTTTGCAGCCTTGTATAGGCTGAGACTGAATCGAGCAAATTCGTAAAATTCGGATCCGGCAGCAGGCACTTTTTCCGATTCAATCGGCCCTCAACCGCTTCGACCACCTGATCAAAAGCGCCGGTGCCGAGGAAGACATCAACTTCCGGAAGCTCTTTGGCAATCTCTTCTCTGTACCGCTCGGGCAGGCACCCCGCGACGATCAATCGTTGACAGGTCCCGGATCGTTTATGTCCGGCAAGCTCAAGTATGGTATCGATGGATTCATTGGCCGCCGGTTCGATAAAGCTGCAGGTGTTGATGACGATGGTATCGGCGAGGGCCGGATCTGTCGTTGCGGACCACCCGGCATGTTTCAATCGGCCGAGCATTATTTCGCTGTCCACAGTGTTTCTCGCGCAACCGAGGCTTTCGAGATAGACTTTTCTTTCACTCATCGTAAAGCGTTACGCTTCTGCCTTTAATTTTAGAATCTCTTTTGAAATCAACGGGACAACTTCAAACAGGTCTCCGACAACTCCGTAATTCGCCTTGGCAAAAATAGGCGCATCCGGATCTTTATTAATGGCCACAATAACTTTTGAGGAAGACATCCCGGCAAGATGCTGTATGGCGCCGGAAATACCGCAGGCAATATAGAGTTTCGGTGAGACCACCTTTCCGGTCTGGCCCACCTGATCGGAATAGGGGCGCCACCCTTCATCCACAGCTGAGCGGGATGCCCCGACAGCCGCTTGCAGCGAATCGGCCAACTCTTCCAAAATCGAATAATCGCTGCCGCCCATCCCTCTTCCGCCGGAAACGATCACTTCAGCCTCTGTGAGATCGATCTTGCTTTCAGTTTCCATTTTTTCGATAAATTGCAGCTTCGGTTCAGAAGCCTGAATATCCGATTTTTCAATCTCGCCTTCTCCTTCCACCTCAGAAATCGTCACTGAATTGGGGCGGATGGCAAGGATTTTGGGTGCGCCGGTCAATAATACTTCGGCTATTATCTTCCCGCCATACATGGGCCGGGTTGCAATGACATTTTCCTCCTCCAGACGAACGGCCGTGCAATCCATGGCCAAGGATCCATTGGTGCGAGCGGTAGTGCGAGCGGCAAGATCTTTTCCCAGTACCGTGGCTCCCAAAATGACAATTTCAGGTTCCTCGGCCTCGATGATTTTAGTAAGAAGATCGCATTGGGAATCCGTCAAATAAGGATTAAATCCGGAATGCTCTGATAGCATGACACGATTTGCACCGTATTTGCCGAGCCCTGCAGACATCGCTTCGATGCCATCTCCCATTACCACCGCGACAAGTTCGCCACCGAGCTGGTCAGCAAGCTGCCGTCCCTGGCTGAGTACCTCATAGGATACTTTTCGGAACTGATTATTCGAATGTTCTAAAACAACCACGATACCCTTTGACATGGAGTTTTTCTCCTTTATATGACTTTAGCGTCTTCCTTCAACAGATTGACCAGCTCAACAGCTTTTTCTTCTGCTGTTTCTCCCTGGATTATCTGACCTGCGCTTCTTGAAGGCGGCAGGTGCAAAGAAACAATCCGTGTGGAGTTCTCCTTCATCAATGATTCATCGATACCAAAATCCAACGGGGTTTTTATATCCAGCGGCTTTTTTTTGGCCTTCATTATTCCCGGAAGAGAGGTATACCGGGGTTCGTTGAGCCCCCTCTGGGTGGTGAACAATACGGGCAGCGGCGCCTCAATCACCGCCGATCCGCCTTCCAGGGTTCGATGGCATCTGATTTTTCCTGCTTCAATGTTTTGTTCAATCACCATGGGAATCATCGGTATGCCTAAAAGCTCCGCCACTGCCGTACCCACCAGATACTGGTCGGCATCCACAGCCCGCTGCCCGGCAATGATGATGTCGTATGATATGGTCTTTAAAGCGGCCGCGATCCATCGGGCGGTTTGGAGACCATCAAGGGGTGCAAATTCAGCATCGTTGATCAAGATGCCCCTGTCGGCTCCCATGGCCATGGCCGTCCGAATGGCTTCAACGGTTCTTTCCGGTCCGACAGATAGAATCGTCACGGTGCCGCCATGTGCTTCTCGGATTCTAAGCGCTTCCTCAATGGCAAATTCATCGTAGGGGTTGATGACCCATTTGATGTCAAGTTCCTGAATGGACCGGCCATCTTCTGCAATTTTTATCTCTGATTCGGTGGATGGTACCTGTTTCAATAAGACGATGACTTCCAATTTGAGTATCCTTTATCTAATCGTTTAATAAAATATAGGTTATGATAACCCCTTTAAAAAATTATAAGAATTATGAATTCACCTGAAATACAGCAAGGCTGATTCCATGTCAATAGGATTTGCCCATGATCGATTGTACTTTAGGACGATGCAGAAAGGCCGCGATAGATTACGCTTGCATGTGATTAGATTCCACAGTATGGGTAAAATCCGACAGTCCTTTATTACGTAACTAATTGCGGCAATTATGGAAACAAGACCGTATCACTCAAAAACTGCGCTTTCCGTTGATATCCAGGCGCTTGGAAGACAGATTTCCGAAGCACAGGGTCCTGATGGCGAAATCCCGTGGAATTCGGAGGGTAAAACCGATCCTTGGGATCTTGTGGAATCGGCCATGGGGCTCAGTATCGCCGGAAATCTGGAGAAAGCACGATCGGCATATGAATGGATGACAAATAAACAGCTGCCGGACGGGTGCTGGTATGCAGCTTATGGAAACGGCATACCGAAAGATAAAACCAAAGATGCAAATATGTCCACATATATTGCTGTCGGCGTGCTTCACTATTATCTGATTACGGGCGACAAGCGGTTTTTGTTTGAAATGTGGGAGACTGTTGAAAAGGCCATTGACTTCGCTCTCCGTCTCCAGGCTCCCGGAGGAGAAATTTATTGGGCCATCAGCCCTAAAGGTGAGGTGGATCACATGGCCTTATTAACCGGATCGTGCTCCATCTATATGAGTATCCGGTGTGCTCTGGCTATCGCCAAGATCCTGGGCTTTTCCAATCGGAGATGGGAATCATCGCTGCATCTATTGGGGCAAGCCATCAGATTCAAACCGTACTTGTTCAATATGACCAAATCCCGATATGCCATGGATTGGTTCTATCCCGTACTGGCCGGTGTGTTCACCGGGGCGGAAGGAAAACAGCTGATCGATCGCTTCTGGAAAAAGTATGTCGTTAACGATCATGGCGTCCGTTGCGTTTCCGATCGGCCATGGATCACCGTTGCCGAGACCTGCGAACTCACCATGACCCTCGCGGCAATGGGAAATCGGGCGCTTTCGGAAATTGTGTTCAACTGGATCTCGGATAAAAGATATGAAGACGGAACGTACTGGTGCGGGTATACGCTTCCGGATATGGCGATATGGCCGGAGGAGAAGTTAACATGGACCAATGCCGCCGTACTTTTGGCCGCCGACGCCCTGTATCATCTCACACCGGCCAGCCGGCTATTTTATCATGGGTTTTGGTCTGAACAACAGAGGGATGTGCCGGTTTGATAAGAGACCATCGGCCTTTCTTTATCAAAAAAGCGTATGTGAAATTTCAAAGATTTTACACCCGCCGTTTCCTACGACCTCAGTTTGAATCCCTTGGCGATCATTCCATATTTATCAAACCCTGGCATGTTGAAATCTTCGGTCCGTCCATTGAACTTGGCAAGTATGCCCATGTCATCGCAGCACCCGATATGCGAACCCGGCTCTCTGTGTGGTCTTCTTTTGAAAGCAAAGGCGCCATCCGCATCGGTGACTATTGCCTGATATGCCCGGGGGTCAGGATCAGTGCGGCCAGAAAGGTTGATATCGGCGACAGCTGTATGCTCGCCAGCAAAGTCTATATTACCGATTCTGACTGGCACGGCCTATATAATCGGGTTTCACCGGGGCTCGGCTTGCCGGTTCGGATTCACAATAATGTGTGGATCGGAGATAGCGCAATCGTCTGCAAAGGGGTGTCCATCGGTGAAAACAGCATCATCGGGGCCGGTTCGGTGATAACCAAAGATATTCCCCCCGACTCCATTGCTGCCGGCAATCCGGCTGTGGTGGTAAAGAAGTTGGATTCGGATACGCATATGACGACCAGAAAAGAATGGTTTTCAGACCCGGTTCGACTCAAAAGGGATTTTGAAATCATGGATCGGGAGCTGCTGAAAGGGAATACAATTTTTCACTGGCTGCGCCATCTTGTCAATCCCGGGAAGGGAGAGTGAGGCTGTATTTATTCGGTGATGTCGACTTTGATTTGTTTCGGCGTCTCTACTTCCGGTCGTGGAATTTCCATTTCAAGAATTCCATCTTTAAACTTGGCTTTGATTTTTTCCGGATCAATGGCGTCCTGCATGGTAAATGACCGATAAAAAGACCCGAAACACCTTTCCTTGCGGTAGTACTTTTCTTCTCCTACAGTTTGATCGGAAAATCGCTCTCCTTTGATGGTCAAAATATTGTCCTTCACCTCTATGGATACATTTTCCTTGCTGATCCCGGGAAGCTCGGCTTTTAACACCACACCATGTGCGGTTTCATAAATATCCACCACCGGCCGCCATGCACACGCTGCCAGGTCTTCATCCCGGGAGTCCGGGCCGTCAAAGGAATCATCAAAGAGTCGATTAATTTGATCCTGCAGTGCGGCCATTCTCCTGAACGGGTCCCATTTGACGATTGGCATGATTAACCTCCTTTGATGAACGGTTGTTTGCTTCCGGGAGATCATTTCTGCCAAATTTTAAGCATAACCGGCGTATTGTCAAGTTAAATAGGACGCAGACCCGCCTGCCGATCCTTAAGT
>CAYSUA010000366.1:0-6498 GCA_964433795.1 uncultured Desulfobacteraceae bacterium
GGAATGCCGAGGGTGGATCGCATAATGGAGTGGCTTTTTTACCTCATTGGATACAGGGGTATTGAAGACAAACATATCCATACCTACAAGGAATTCATATACAATGCTCAGACAGAATTCGATTTCCGGCTGGAGAAGATAGCAACCATGCCGCGTTTTGTTCCCCGTTTTGCTGCACTCTATTTTGCCATGTTGTTCAAAAAACCGGACTGAACCGAAAAATGGCGCAACTAGAAGAAAAAGATGAGGCCAAGGCCGACTTTATCCGTCAACGGATAGACAACTACGATAAAGTCGCGCGCCGAATGAAAGTCGGAGAATACGGTAGTCGAACCTATTATCAGGACCGGTTGGCCGAGATTTGCGCTTATATGATTCCTCCAGGCCGCAGAGTGATCGAGTTGGGTTGCGGGCAAGGCGATCTTATCTCTTCCCTAAATCCTTCCTACGGGGTAGGGATTGATCTGTCCGGTGAGATGATCCGAAACGCTGAAGACCGGCACCCTGAAATTAACTACATTCATTCTGATATACAGGATCACATTACCAACGAAACATTCGATTTCATCATCC
This sequence comes from uncultured Desulfobacteraceae bacterium, assembly GCA_964433795.1. Classification (GTDB taxonomy): domain Bacteria; phylum Desulfobacterota; class Desulfobacteria; order Desulfobacterales; family SURF-15; genus DUZK01. The sequence continues at coordinate 574 of CAYSUA010000366.1, forward strand.
TTTCAGATCTGGTGAACGATCTGTGGGATGTCCAAACGGTTTTCAAAAAACTCCTTCACATGTCCCATACCCGTTCCCGCCTGATCATGAATTTCTATAGTCGAATATGGGAGCTGCCGCTTAAACTATCTCAAAAAATCGGAATCGCCATGCCGACGAGGCCTCAAAACTGGCTCACCGTGGAAGATATTCGAAACTTATTGGATCTGGAAGGATTTGAAATTCTCCGCAACTGGTCTGAAGTTCTGGTTCCGTTCAAAATACCGTTCCTGGCCCGCTTTGCCAATCATTGTCTAGTAAAACTATGGCCGTTCAGCAGTCTCGCGCTGACCAACTTTATCATTGCCCGACCAAAACCTAAGGGATCCGACCAAACGGATAAGCCCAAGGTATCTGTGGTCATCCCGGCGAGAAATGAGGCCGGAAATATCCCCGAAATTATAAACCGAGTACCGGATATGGGCAGAGAGACGGAGCTCATTTTTGTGGAAGGCAACTCCCAGGACAATACCTATGAAACAATCCGTGATCTCATTGCATTACATCCCGATAAACCGTACTACCTATTGAAGCAAAACGGAAAAGGAAAAGGAGATGCCGTGAGGTTGGGATTCGGCCAGGCAAGAGGTGAAGTCCTCATGATACTAGATGCCGATCTATCCGTTCCTCCGGAAACATTGCCGCGGTTTTTAGAAGCATTATGTTCCGGAACCGGTGACTTTATAAACGGTGTTCGGTTGGTTTATCCCATGGAAGACAATGCAATGCGTTTTATTAACCTCTTCGGAAATAAATTCTTTTCATTAGCCTTTTCGTGGCTGGTCGGACAATCGATCAAAGATACGCTTTGCGGGACAAAAGTGCTCTGGAAAGACGATTATAAATTGATCGATGCGAATCAATCCTATTTTGGCGATTTCGACCCGTTTGGTGATTTTGACCTGATATTCGGAGCTGTAAAACAGAATCTAAAAATTGTCGATTTGCCGATTCGCTACCGATCTCGAACCTACGGCGAGACCAATATCAACCGGTGGCGACACGGATGGATGCTTCTTAGAATGGTTTGTTTCGCGGCCATGAAAATCAAATTTATATAAGCAAGTTATGCAGGCTTTTCCATCTTCCTCCAAACATCTGACATCCGGGTTCATACTCACCCTGCTTTTCCTGTTGTTCTTTGCTTTCCGCATTTATATGAACATCGAAATCCTCCGAATGGGTTATACGGAAAATGTATTCCGGGTAGGTGTGATACCGTGGTCGGATGCAAAGTGGTGGGCGGATGGAGCAATCCAGATTATCAACGGTGAACAGATACGTGGTGTTGCAACGGCCCGCCCTCTTTACCCGCTATTTATGGCGGTATTGTTTTTTTTATTAGGGCCGTCATACGTGTTTGCGATCTATGCCCAGATGATGCTTTCAGCCCTGGTATTGGTGATGGCATACTATCTTCTGAAGCCGGTTCAAAACCGGGTCGGCGTTTTGCTCTTTCTAAGTTTTTTATCCATCTGGCGACCTGATGTTTCTACGGTGTTTATGACCGAAAATCTCGGAATTTACACCCTGATACTCTGCTTTGCCATGTTGTGGCGGGGCTTGTCTATAGAGTGTGAAAAGACCACCCTTTCCGGCATATTTCTTTTGGGATTTTCTCAAGCCGTTCGGCCCTGGTGTATTATGAGCCTGGCAACAGTTCCTTTCTTCTGTTTTGTTACAAAAAAACCCTTGAAGGCAAAATTCAGATCATTTGTTCTGCATGTTCTGTTGATCTCCATAGGGTTCGGTTTTCACACGATTGCAGCGGGTCTTTTTAACAAACCCGGTGAAGATTATGCCAACTATCTCCAAATCCTTTACGGACAGGTGGCCGGTGGGAAGGGATGGCCATCGGTCCATAACGACCCGATCATCAAAGCGGCCCTTAAAAAAGACATTTCAGCCAAGGAGAACAAAAGAATTATCTTTCAACGGATCAAGGCGCTGTTCTTGGAGAATCCGAAGAATTTTCTCAAAGCATGCATCAGTGGTTACCGGTATTATTTCAGTAAGATCCCGGATGAATTTGAAATTAACCGGAAAAATTCGATCTATTTTGCTATATTTTTCCTGCTTTTATCCTTTCTGGACGGTATCTGGAAACCACGTCTGATATTTCAAAAACTGTCCCAATCCCCATTGATTTTGGTGATAACGATTTGCGGCATATTATTATTCTATTTTAAATATGCCTGGTTCTGGATGTTGTTCGCCTTATTGGGTATGTTTTTTGCATTGTATCATCCACGGGACAGAACAAACGCGTTCATGCTTCTCTTTTTCGCCGGTATCATGCTGTCCATCCCTCTGGTGGGAAAGGACGGACTTCAGCGTGTAAAAATCGGTAGTGACATTTTTCTCTATATGATGGCTGCGCTCGGTATGCACAAAATTTTTCTGAAAACAACTTTGATGGAATCTTTTAAAGGTATCGCTCCCGAAAAACCTTTCCGCAAAATGTGGCTCCTGCACCCAATGGGTATTGTGTTGGGTGCGATCATTCTTTTTTTATTTATGCCCTTTATGATTCAACTCATTCGTGGACCGGCTGTGGACACCTCGAAACTGCAGAGCCTCAGCGCGGAGGACGTCGCCAAACGATTGAATCTTAAGAAAATCCCTTTGGAACCGAAACAACTCGATACTACCTGGCATCAATGGCCTGCTTCCTCCTTCGAGAAATTGAACGGTCGAACGGCCTATTTCACAATCAGGTATAGTCATCGGGATACCGTATTTCTGGATACCCATCAAGGAATCGGAAACATGAACCCCGTTAGTGCGCAGAGGCATTGGCCGCTTAATCCGATTTATATGAAAAGAGCGGTGACGATTCTTGAGACATGGTATACCTTATTTCCGAATTTCTCACCAAAGGACCTTGAGCCTTATGAAGACCGGAAAATCATTGTGGTGGGCAAACTGATAACAAGACCCAGGAGATTTATGCATGCAACGCCGTTTGTACTGTTTGTATCCCATATTATAAGTACCGGAGAATCAGGCGATATAGAGATCAAGGCGATTTAAAGAGGAGATGCGCCATGCGATATGCGTTAATCACCGGAGGCGTCGGATTTATCGCCTCATATCTTTCCCGGCAGTTGATCGATGGGGGTCATGTGGATCGCATCGTAGCCATCGATCACTATGGGCGATACGTCGATTCCACTCGACCGAATTTCATAGACTTCAGAAGAAAGCGGATCGAGGATTTTGCGGACAAACTCATTATCGAGCGGGGAGAAGCCAAATATTACAGTGTCATGAATACCATCATCGAAAAGTATAGACCCCTCTACATTTATCATTTGGCGGCCCTGCCGTTGGCGAAAATCGATAATATCAACACTCAGGAGGGGATGGAAGGAAGTGTCGAATCTACAAGCAATATTCTTGAAATCATCGGGCAGATGAAAGAATCAAACGGCTATTGCCCCAAACGGTTTATCTACACATCATCCAGCATGGTCTACGGCGACTTCATATCCGATATGGCCACCGAGGATCACCCCACCAATCCCAAGGAACTCTACGGCACCATGAAACTTGCCGGGGAGATTATTACCCGCGGCCTCGGGAATTTTTATGATATCCCGACGGTGATTATCCGTCCCACCGCGGTGTACGGACCGACCGACATGAATCGCCGGGTGAGCCAGATATTCATTGAAAAGGCGATGGCCGGTCAAAAGCTGACGATTCAGGGCAAAGATGAGGCCCTCGATTTCACATACGTCAAGGACGTGGCTGCCGGATTTGTACTTTGTGCCATTCACGACAATGCCGTGAATCAGACCTTTAATATCGCACACGGAAAGGCCCACCGCCTTCTTGACTATGTACTCTGTTTGAAGAAACACTTTCCGGACCTCGAGTACGATATCGTGGAACGGGAAGCCTTTCGACCCAAGCGGGGAACCCTGTCCATCGATAAAGCCAAATCGCTCCTTGGATTTGAACCCGCCCATTCTCTGGAACAGGGCATTGCGGAGTATGTGGATTTCATGAAGGGCTTTAAGAGACGCCGGATGGGAGACAGTGACGGTAAACAGTATACCGATTTGAAAGATTTCGAACGGCTCTACCGGGAAAAGGGGGCTTATCACTCAACGACGCACGGGTACAAGAAATGGTTTCTCACGGACAACTATCGATCCATCGCGGCTGAATGCAAAAACGCCCATAAGGTGTTGGATCTGGCATGCGGCGAGGGGGTGCTCGGTTCTCATCTAAGCTGCGATTATCTGGCCGGAGTGGACAATTCCGAATCAGCCCTTGAACTAAATCGCGAAAATAACCCATCGCTCTATAACGATTTATATCAAGTCGATATGCGGGACCTTGCAAAGATCCGGTTTAAGAGTATCCGCCGGTTCGACCACGTCGTATGCTCATTGTCATTGATGTATATACTACGGGAGGATCTCGAACAGGTACTGAAACAAATAAATAAACTCATTGCTCCCAAGGGACGTTTTATCTTCACCTATCCCCTGTTTCATGACCTCAGGAAATCCAGCCCGGAGGCAGACGAACTGCATTACAAGGAACTGACGGAATTCCTCTCAAACACGGGTTTTAAAATCGAGGCCATGTATCCGTTTTGCCCCATGGTCCCATCATGGGTATATGAGATGAGTGCAGATTCTGAAAAAGAAGAAGAAGGCTTTAATGAATACGAAGCGCTGAAAAACAGGATGACCATGGAAACCGCATATCATTTCCTGTGCAATGCCTCAAAACGGGATGACGGTACGTGAACAAAGAATTTCTCATCAGTGTGTGCAGCCCTGTTTATAATGAAGCGGAAAATCTGCCGCTTCTGATTAAACGGGTGAATCAAGCGATGAAATCCCGCTATCAAGAATGGGAACAGGTGTTGGTGGATGACGGAAGCACGGATCAGTCGGTGTCCGTTATTGAAGATCATAAGCGGGATTATCCCAACATTTCACTGCACCGGCATGATCACAATCTCGGTGAAAGTTATGCCTGGGATACTGCATTTAAAAATTCGAACGGTGATGTTGTGGTCATGCTTGCAGCCGACTTACAGTCACCGCCTGAAGAAATCCCCAAGATGGTAGACATGGTCATAGATCATGACGCGGATGTCGCCTCAGGCATCCGCCGAAACAGAAAGGACAGCCTCTTTTATTGGGCCGCAACCCGTGTATTGAATCAATTTATGTGTTGGGTATTCGGCCTGAAGGTAAAAGATGTGAGCAGCAGTTTCTTTGCCGTGAAAAGCGAGTTTCTGAAGAATCTCAAGCTTTACAAAAACGATCATCGTTATATTCTGGCGATTTTGAAGAGACGGGGAGCAAAAATAAATGAAATTCCGTTCCGGCATGAGGACAGAAAGCTCGGAAAGAGTAAATATTCAAAACTGAAAGTCGTCTATGCGATTCCTGAAATCATTCGTTTCACCACTCGTTACTATACGGGCAAATATGACCCGCAATCAAAAACAATGGCTGAACAAGGGATGATGTATGAATAAAACGATGAATGTCCCATTGTGCAGACCCAGTATCACAAATACGGACATCGATGTTGTCGTGGATGTCTTAAAAAGCGGCTGGCTGGCACACGGTGAATATAACAAGCGGTTTGAAGAATTGATGACCCAAAAAATCGGCGTCAAACATGCCGTCAGTATGAACTCCTGTGCTTCCGCTCTGGAAGTCTCCCTTAACGTTGCAGGGATCAAAGGGGAAGTCATTTTACCGAGCTTTACGTTTGTGGCCACGGCAAATGCTGTAGTGAATGCAGGTGCGACACCGGTATTTTGTGAAATCGATCCGGATACGCGAAACGTAACGGCTGAGATCGTTGGTGCTGAAATTTCCCCTCGAACAGAAGCCGTCATTGTGGTTC
>CAYSUA010000367.1:0-6456 GCA_964433795.1 uncultured Desulfobacteraceae bacterium
GACTACGGGGTTGACGCGTTTGAACAGACCCGGGAGCTTCTTGCAGACAATGCAATCCAAACGGTCGGTGCGGGCTTGTCGGCAAAGGAGGCGCAGCGACCCTTGACCGTTACCGTGGGGGGCGCAAAGGTGGCCATCATCAATTTCAGTGAGGGCGAGGATCTTACAACCGCTGGAAGCGGCCCGGGGGTATTCGGCTGGGAAGTCGATCAAGTCATTGCCGGCATCGAACAGATCCGAAAATCGGTAGATGTTCTCATCGTCATCTGCCACTGCGGTGTGGAGTATATTCCCTTTCCCCCGCCTTACGTGGCGGAGGCCTTTCAACGGATAGCCGAGGCCGGAGCCGATCTTGTCATCGGGCATCATCCTCACGTTCCCCAAGGCGTTCAGATCCATAACAACGTCCCCATTTGCTACAGCATGGGGAACTTTGTCTTTTATCAGGAAACCGATCTCAAGTACCGCAAGGTCGGCTATTTGATCAAAGCCGGTGTTGCCGAAGGCGCCGTTACCCACATCGAGCTTATTCCTTACGGCATCTACCCCCAAGGCCTCGGTTTGTTGAAAGGCGCAACATATCGCCGGTTTTTCGAAAAATTAAAACAGGTTTCTTTGCCACTGAACGATTTCGCTGAAATCGGCCGGGCTTGGCACGGGTTTTTGCGATACTACGGCGTTGACGGGTTTTTTGATGAAATCGAGATGCTGTTGACTAGGTTACGCGAAGAGCCGAAAAAAGGCGCGGCCATGTTCAGAAACCGGATCTCCACCATGCAGCACAACCGGCACTGGATAGATGCAATGACAAGAATCATAGACGGCAAGATCGATTCGTCTCCCCAGTGGGCGTTTGACCTGACCCGTGAATGGCTCACCGCAAAGATCGATTGAAAATGGATTCAATGCCCGACAAAAACATAACCGCTGTTTTTGATAAGAAAACCGTTTCTATTCTAATAACCGATTCGGGTCTCGGTGGACTCTCCATCTGTGCCGATGTGGTTTCCCGGCTGCATCGTCAGCCCCTTATTCCGGATGCCGCCATCACGTATTTCAATGCCTGGCCGGAGCAGAACCGGGGCTATAACAAATTCGACACCATAACCGAAAGGATCAGGATTTTTGACCGGGCGCTTATCGGCATGGAAACGTTTTGTCCCGATCTGATCATGATCGCCTGCAATACGCTTTCGGCGCTGTATGATCGAACCGAATTCAGCCGTCATTCCAGGATACCGGTTTTAGGTATTATCGATTTCGGCGCCGACCTCATCCATGAAAAGCTGATTATAACACCTGGCAGCAAAGCGCTCATCCTCGGCACCCTTACGATGATTGCCGAGGATCGACATAGAGAAATTCTGATGGAAAAGGGTGTCGATGCCGAGCGTATTATCACCCAGGCCTGCGACGGGCTTGCCACCGCAATCGAAGGGAACCCGGAAGGCGAGGCCGTTATTGAATTGACGGATCAATATATTCGCGAGGCGGCATCGAAAATCGGCCTATACCGCGGAACACTTTTTGTTGCCTTATGCTGTACGCATTTCGGCTACATTGCGTCCGTTATTGCACAAAAAGTAAAACAGTATGTGGCGGAAGATGTCGTGATTCTAAATCCCAACAGAGTGATGAGCGAATTTTTATTCGAACGGGGAAACGACGTTGTTTGTTCCAAAACGAACATCGATATTAAAGTGGTTTCCAAAATAGTGATAGATGATATAAAGATCGATTCGATTTCAAGGTTGATAAAAGATATTTCACCTGAAACGGCGGAAGCACTGACGAATTATAAACATAAACCAAATCTTTTCGAATTTTGATGGGTGAGGTAAAAAATGAAGAGAATATTAATAATCACCGGCCCCGGAGGGGATGCGCAGGGGTGGGGGAATCTGGAAATTACCGAGCAACTGTGCCATGCGCTGAACTCGGCTGAAAAATCCGCAGAGATCGTCTACGTGGAGAAGAAAGAGGAACTGTTAAGGGCCATCGAAGAAAAGTCCTATGATATTATCTGGAGCGCCTTATATCATGTGTCTGAAAAAGAGGATATCGTCGGTATGAGCGCGGATGACGATTCATGGGTCGCCGATATTTTTGATGCCAAAGGTTTGCCCTATGTCGGGCCCGATGCTCTGACCATGAAACGCCTGATCCGCAAGGACCACTCGCACCAGGTCATGCACAGCCAGGGGGTGACGGTTCCGTATTTCTTTTCGGTGGAAGATGGCGGCGAATTGCCGGATTTGAAATACCCGGCTTTTGTCAAGCCGAGCTGTGAATCCCGGTCGGTGGGCATCAGCGACGACAGTGTCGTAAATTCGGAAGCGGAGCTTAAAGAACGGGTTAACTATGTTCTTAATACGCTTGAACAGCCTGCACTCATCGAGGAGTATTTGCCGGGGCAGGAATATACCGTCTTGATGCTGGCAAACGGCGAAAGCCAGGAACTGCTGCCCGGGCTGATTACAATAGATGCCTCTCATTACAAGAAATATCCGATTTTAAGGAGTGATTTGCGGGGAGGACTTGTCAAAATAAAAAAGCCCGAAACAAGAATCGATGAAGCCAACGAACTCGCCCGACAGGCCGTAACGGCCTTAAACTGCCTGGACCATGTCAGGGTCGATATGCGCGTGGGCGCCGATGACAAACTAAAGGTCATCGAGGTAAACGGCATACCGGGCCTTAAACCGGCCAAGAGTTGGAGTCCTCAGATATATACCCTGTATCATGCCTCTGCTGAGGGGCCGCTTGAAGATTACCGGGAGTTCGTTCATCGCATCGTCGATTCCGGGTTGGAACGATACGATCTTATTTAACAAGCACCCCTAAAATGGGCCGATTAAAATCTATTATCTCTCACAGAGTTCGCAGAGGTATGGGGTATATTTGATCTGAATTCCTGAGAGGGGAATTCAGATCAATTTGCCCTCCCGCTGGTGCGGCAACTTAATATTCATTGAACCGTTCGGTTGGATCCAGCTCAAAACAAATGCTCCGCCGGAGGCGGTCTGATGGTTGGCCTGATTCGTCCTCTCAACGAATCAGGCCAAAAACAGAAATTTTCTCTGAGTTCTCTGCGTGCTCAAGCGACTGCATGGAGCGGGTGTGAGAAAAATAAATTACAATTGGGTTGATTATGACTATACCTCATGATCCGGATCTGACCGAGAAATTGCAAAAAGGAATATTGAGCGAAGGAACGGACGCTCTGGGTGGGTTCGCTTTTAAGCTCGATTTTTCGGTTCCCTACATCGTCACGGCAATCCATGCCGGCGGTCGCATCCGAGATGAATTGCAGACGTTGATGTGTATTTCCCAAAAAGAACGCGCCTATGAAGACGATATTGCAACCGATAGTATTATTCAGGGCCTTCCCAGCACGATTTGGGGGCTGGATTCCCGGGCCGAATACGATTTAAACCGTCCGCCTGAAACGGCCCTTCCCCTGACCCCGGAAATGTTTTGGGGTGTGAAAGTATACAAGGAACAACCCACGCCCGAAATGAATCGTCAAAGCCTTGAAAAATATACCGCCTTTTATCTTTTCGTCGGAAGCTGCGTGAAGATCATCCTCGAACGTTTCGGCATCTGCGTCGTCTATGATATGCATTCATACAATATTGACCGTCAAGTTGCGAAAGGGTTCGAATCACCACCTGTATTCAACCTCGGCACCGAGCAACTCGACCGATCAAAATGGAAAGCGCCGATTGACGGATGGCTTCAGGAGCTTCGTTTGATCGAGATTCCGGGTGTTCAAACAACAGTTGCCGAAAATGGGGTTTTTTCCGGTCGGGGGGAATTCGGCCGGCGTCTAACCGGGTGGGACTCGAACATCCTGGTGCTTCCGACAGAGATTTCGAAGATTTACATGGACGAACAGGAAGGGATCGTATACGACTCCATTGTCTCGTCACTTCAAAAAGGGCTTCAATCGGCCATCACTACCCATGTTCGATCAATCTGAATCTGTTAGTATTCGAGATTAAAAAATTATTGAATAAGGGCCAGGGCGATGGCTAACGCTTCGTTCAACGCGTTAGTTTTTTGAGGGGATAATGTGCCGATATAATTCGTTAGAGAAGATTTGGGGATGCTCACAAGCTCATCGCAATATATGCTGCTGTCATGTTTCAGTCCTTCTTCTATTCCGACCTGCACCTGTGTAGACAAACCATCGTAGGATGAGTACACAGGCGCACAGATAACCGTTGAAAATTTGGAATCGATCAGAATCTGCCGACTCACCACGACGAAGACACGGTACCGTTTTGGATCGTATGGCGAACCTTTATAAACCCGGTAAAGATCTCCCCGTTTCATAATTCAACCTGGTATGTGAGTACATCATTGGCTTCTTCATCCAATGCCTTTGCCCGGTTGTTCAGAATTTCAAGATCTTTGGCTTCACGGACCTGTTGGGCTTTGGTCGCAAGGAACTCTCTAAGGGCTTGTTCAATTAACGCAGATCGATTCCCGGATGAACCTAAATAATTATCTAACTGTTTAATCAAAGCATCTGAAATCGTTATGGAAATTTTTATCTTCATTTTGACCACCCATACATATTGCTATGTATACTTCATATAACATTATTAATATGCTTAAAATGATGCTACCAAAATACCACGATTGTTTTCTCAAATCAAACAATCCAACCGAAATCGAGGATCGACCGTCCGGTATCCAGCATCAAACAACCGCCTCCCTGGCTGCCTCCACCATGGCTTTGACCGATTCCGGATATACCCATGTATCTATACTGCAGCCGTTGGTCAGAAAAAATCTCGTCTTTCCTCCCAACTGAATGCCTTCCTGGGTATGCGCTTTGAGAAATGCCGGGGTCCTTTGGGTGGACAGCTTGTGATCGATCCCTCCCATGACACACCCGTTTATCCTGTCCTTTACGGATTCCAGTGACGGCCCGTTGGGTCCCCGGTCCCACCAGTTGAATATGTCCACCGGATAATCGAAGCAGTCGTCAAAATAGAGATCTTCGCCGTGGATGTGAGCGGTGTTCATCTTGCCAGGGTCGGCAATGGCTTCGAATACCTTTATATCAAAGAGCTTGACGAATTTCAAAAACTGTTCCCGGGTTACGGATTCCCGGGTGGCCGGTACGGCCATAAAGATACCCGCGGCGCCGGTTTCAAGCGCCTTTTTGCAGTAATCGATCAGATTGTCCGATACCGTATCGAGCGCGTTCAGCAACGCATCCGGTTCCTCTTCCATCAAGAAATTGATATTTTCTGCAGACAAATGCCGCTTGATGCTCAGCCAGGGATCGAACACCGTATCCATAAAATAGGCTTTGCCTTCAAGTGATTTACGAATAATATCGAGGGCCTTGAGCTGCTCCTTCCATACCTGTTCGACATCAAACCGGGTCAACTTCATGAGATCGTCTTTCGATTCGATTCCCCGAAGGCCTTCCGGCATGGGATATAAGTAATCGTTCATCACCTTGAGAAAATCGAGGTCATAATAATCGAAATATTCCAGGGTGATCTTTGCAAACTGCTCTCCGGATGCATGCTGGATGCCGAAATGATACCAGAACGATATGGGCGGTCGATCGACTTCCTGACCGTTCAACACAGCGTCGACCCTTTCGATTTTGTTCATTTATCCTTTCCTCCTCATTATTTGATATGCTTATCTAGCATATCAAAATATTGATTAAGCCGCAGACCCTCGCAGACATGCGCTGACGTTTTTGCCTGGGAGATCCGCCGCCACAAAATGCTATGGCGGACAGGCATCGCCCAGGCAAAAGGTTATGCCTTTCAATCATATGCCTCGTTCTAATCGCGAAGCGATCGACCCCTTTTTCTCTCCGCATGCTTGCCGGGTCGAAGCCTTGTGCGAAGCCTGGTCGCGGAGAGAAAAGTCTGTGTCCGTCCGTGTGAGTCGAGCGAACGGAGTGAGCCCCGCCGGGCGGGATGCAAGCACGGGCGGCTAATTAAATATTCCTTTCTTGAGTTGTCAGGATCCAGCTTCGAATATCATGGGTCACTTTAGGGTTTTTATCAGTTTTCCGATCGTAAGTCCTTGAAACACAATGGAAAACACCACAATCGAATAAGTCATGAGCAGTATCGCATCTCGATGGATCCCGGCCGGAAGCGACAATGCAAGGGCCACGGAAATGCCTCCCCTCAGTCCGCCCCAGGTCAGTATCTTGACCACATGGGGACTGAATGAGCGAAACGGACGAAGCATGGCAACCGGTACCCCGACACTGATGAAACGTGAAAACAGAACAATCGGGATCAGTAATAAGCCGGCAAGGAAATATGCCTTTGAAAAGGACAGGACCATCACTTCGAGGCCGATCAGGACGAATAGTACGGCGTTCAGTATTTCGTCCACAAGCTCCCAGAACGTATCCAGATGTTGCCTGGTCGTATCGGACATGGCAAGCATTCGGCCGTGATTTCC
>CAYSUA010000368.1:0-6429 GCA_964433795.1 uncultured Desulfobacteraceae bacterium
TTATCCAGTCTTGATTCCATAGCAAACGCCTCATGGCGCATTCAATAAAATCACACAAACAATAATTCCTTAAAAATTAGGCAATTAGATTAGAAGTGCTGCCCATTGAATATTTTGGCATGCTGCTTGCGATGCAAAAGCAATAAAAGAAACAGCCTGATAAGACCGAAATGAAAAGAAAGATTAAATAAATGCTTGCATCCTGTTGTAACTTTTTAAAGATATTTAGCTCATAAGATAAAACCATCACGAAAGGCTTGGGAATTATGAAAATACGAAAGATTACATCGCTGACGGCCCTGTTGACTTTTATTTTGATCATTTTGACAAGTGTCATCCTTTACATCGTTCCCCAGGGGCGAGTTGCCTACTGGGCCGACTGGCGCCTGTGGGGATTGACCAAGGTGCAATGGGGCAATATTCATATCATCAACGGCCTGCTTTTCCTTTTGGCCCTGTTTCTGCATATTTATTACAACTGGAAACCCATTGTCTCCTATCTGAAGAATAAGCCCAAAGAGCTTAAGGTATTCACCAAGGAGTTTAACGTCGCTTTGGGTTTCACCTTGGTGTTCTCACTCGGGGTACTGCTTGAAGCGCCCCCGTTTCAATGGGTGATCGATCTTGGCGATTCCATAAAGGATGCGGCGGCCGTGAAATATGGTGAACCACCATACGGGCATGCAGAGCTTTCCACCCTGAAGACGTTTGCAAAAAAACAGGGCTTTGATCTGAAGGAAAGTATGTCACTGCTGAAAAAGGCGGATCTAAAATTTGAAAGTGAAAAACAGACCCTTCAGGATATTGCGAGACAGAACAAAATATCTCCGCAGCAGGTTTATTTTGCCATGAAGCCGGTCAACCGGACAAGCGATTCCAAGTCGCTTCCCGACAATCCGCCGGCCGGATTCGGAAACCGCAACCTTGCAGATATCTGCCAGGAGTACCGGTTGGATATTAAAGCCGTCGTGCGGGGGCTTACTGAAAAAAACCTAAAGGCAAGTGCGGAAATGACCGTCAAAGACATTGCTGAAACTCACAACATGGGTCCGATGGATGTATTTGAAACCATAAAGGAAATCGTCACTTTATCCCGGGCTCCTTCGACTACCGCTGGCCAATCGGCCGGAAGTGCTACCCCCATGGGGCTCGGAAAAATGACCCTGGCACAGGTATTTGAAGAACACAATCTGGACCAGTCGTCTGCCATTCAAAATCTTGCTGAAAGCGGCATCACTGCAGACTTGGATGATAAGATGAAAAAGGTAGCTGAAAAGCACCAGAAGACTCCCTTGGACCTTTTCGAGCTGATGAAATAATTGTAAAAAGCGAGATTTGAGTTAACAAGTATCACGCGGGGAGGTCAATTCAATCTGACACTCATTGATTTACTTTTAAAGTATTTCTGCATGCAAATCGTTGCAACCCATCACTGCCAAATATTCAAGATCACATCTGGATATCACCGGCGTTAGGGCGTGGTTGATCCACCAAATACGTTGGAGATATCTCCATTTGCCTTTACTTAATGTGTGTCCACCATTCTTTATTTTCGGCCGTACTCTCTCTATTTACAATCTCACCAATAAACGGAATTGTTAGCCGAACACTATTTTCTTTTGCGGCCTTTATGGTTCTAATAATTGGCTCGTCCCATGGATGTAACGCAAGATTGAATGTTGCCCAATGAACTGGTAAAAGTAGTTTTCCCTGCACCTCGATATGTGCTTGTACTGCTTCTTCCGGGTTAATATGAATTTCCGGCCATTTCTTTGAATATGCTCCAATTTTAATTATGGTTAAATCAAATGGCCCATATGCCTCCCCTATTGCCTTGAAATGGTCAGCATATCCAGTGTCTCCACTGCAGTACACACTTTTCGATTTGCTTTGAATGACCCAGCCTGCCCACAGGGTTTTATCCCTATCAAAAAGCCCCCTCCCAGAAAAGTGTCTGGCAGGTACACATGTTAATGATAAGTTATTATATCTTGTTTGTTGCCACCACGTTAACTCTTCTATTTTTTCCTTGGGTATCCCCCAAGCCTCAAGGTGATCGCCTACTCCTTCTGGGACAAGGAAATAAGATCCCTGCCGTGACAATATTTTCACAACATTTTTATCCAGATGGTCATAATGATCATGTGTGATCAGAACGACATCAATTTTAGGTAACTGTTCAGCGGTTATAGGTGATTTACTGAAGCGCTTAACAAATAATGGTATCGGAGACGCGTATTTTGAGAATACAGGGTCAATCAAAATCCTGCATCCTGAGATTTCAAGAAGTACGCTGGAATGACCCAACCAGGAGAAAGTAAGACCATCATGAATTGTTTCTGGAAATGATTTCTTGTTCAATACCACAACGGGAATCTCACCATTCGGTGTGGTCCTTTCTCCTCCCTTTATCCAATCCCATGTTACTGATAAGGAGTTCCCATCAGCAAGCATCTGTGTAGAAATCCAATTTTTATATTTATCTCCTGACTTTACAGGTATGATAACTTGATTTGATTCGGCTTTTTTATTCATATCGTTACCTGCGTATACGTGTTCCGAAGTCAAAGTAGAAAATACGATTGTCAGCAATATGATAATAAAGTGAGATAACATATTTAAAAACCGATCAATTACAGATCTTATCTTACTTTAGCTTAATCCACCTAACTACTGACATATTGAGTATCCAAGCCATCGACCTAAATGAAAACAATCCAAGTATGTTCTGATATCCAATCAATCTTCAAATAGTAATCAGTGTAATTTGAGATATACGAAAGTAGCGATATCGGTATAGGTACCAACAATATTGTAAAATCAAGTTGACGAAAACCCCCAGGTGGCAGGTAGCCTCGAAGCTATATTTTGGGAATTGTCATATCATATGTTTGTTATTGCAAATTTAATTTTATTACGAAACTTTGATATCCTGTTCCAGTCTCAGGTTGTACTTATTGATTCTGTTCCATACCGTTGTCCGGGTCACCCCCAAAATCAGGGCCGCTTTCGATCGATTCCCCCCGGTTTTTTTAAGGGCGGCAATCAACGCTGCCTTTTCGCCTGATAAGGTTCCTGTACCCATATCCTCATCCATACTCTCATCAGAAATATCTTGTTGGTTGCTGAAAATATGGTTGGGAAGATGCTTCGGTTCGATTAATCCGGATTCGGAAACCACAAAAGCAAACTCCAGAGCGCTTTTCAATTCCCGGACATTTCCCAGCCAAGGATAGTCTAAGAAAATATTAAGCGTCGCCTTGGAAAGGCCCGTGATCGGTTTTCCCGTACGCTGGACCAGCTCCTTTATGATGGTTTCAGTCAGAATTGGAACATCGTCAATCCGCTCTCTTAATGGCGGCAGATGGATCGGTATGACATTGATCCTGAAAAACAA
This sequence comes from uncultured Desulfobacteraceae bacterium, assembly GCA_964433795.1. Lineage (GTDB taxonomy): Bacteria > Desulfobacterota > Desulfobacteria > Desulfobacterales > SURF-15 > DUZK01. The sequence goes on from CAYSUA010000368.1 coordinate 3,398, forward strand.
ATCTTCGCGGAATTTTTGTTTCTGAATCAATTCAGGCAAATTGCGGTTCGTGGCGGCAATGATCCTTACATCAATCGTAATCGGCGTGTGATCTCCCACGCGTTCTACCTGTTTGTTTTCAAGCACACGGAGAAGCTTGACTTGGGTGGACAGCGGCATTTCTCCGATTTCGTCGAGAAAGATGTCCCCGTTGTTGGCTGCTTCAAAGCGGCCGGTTCTATGGCGGAACGCACCGGTAAACGCTCCCTTAACATGTCCGAAAAGCTCACTTTCCAAAAGCGATTCATTTAAAGCAGCGCAGTTTAGCTGGATGAAAGGGCCGTCGCGACGTTCGCCCAATTGATGTATGGCCTTAGCCACCAACTCCTTGCCGGTGCCGCTTTCACCAAATATGATGACAGGCGCTTGAGAATGGGCGGCTTTTTCAATCAATTGGTAAACACGATGCATCACCGGAGACTGTCCGATCATACCGCAAAATCGATCATCGGTTTCAAGCCATTTGGACAATTCTTCAATTTTACGATCCCTCTTCTCTATCTCAGTGAGGTCAAACAGGGTCTCTACGGCACCGATCGCTTCTCCTCGGTTGTCTCTCAAAACCGATGCGTTTTTTAAAACCGGTAAAACGGTGCCGTCTTTACGAATCAGGTCGCACCGGCATCGTTCCCGCTTTCCTTTTGGATCTTCAAATAAGGTGCACCAGGCGCTCTTGCTGGTCTTTCGGATCATTTCGCAGGCATCGCAATGGAACACCGAGCAAAGCTGGCCGATGATTTCTTCTTTTTTATAACCGGTCATCCGTTCCATGGCGTGGTTCATCAACACGATCTTGCCTTCGGGGTTGATCATGACTAGCCCCCCATGCATCGTGTCGGCAATTAACGGCCAGTATTCCCAATATTCTTCGATATTGTCTTTTGACATAGTGTTTAACCCCTTGTTTAAACAATGCGTTAAAATACAGTGAAATAATCTATATGTCAAGGTGCTGTTCACAAATCATTATTCGTCGTATTTTTAAATAGTTATAAGTCATTCTAATTAATCTCAATACCCTGGCATCGATATTGCTCATATAGTGCTCTCTATACCGTCACTGATTCGCTAACCATTGCAGTGCCAGGAGAGTCAACGAGGTAAATATGATAAAAGTAAAATCTTTTCTGAATCGTCTCGGCGGAAAACAAGCGGTCATTATCCTTCTTATTATGGCGATCGGAGTCGCATGGGGAGGATATGCAGCGGCAAGTGACAGCCAGTGCATCGATTGTCACACCAGTGCGAGAAAGCTGATCAAAATCACCAGAGAAATCGCCAAAACCCGGCCCCTAGTCGAATCAAAATCCAAAGGGTTGGGGTGAGGCGGTTCGGTGGAGCCGTTGGCTCCGCATGAAAAGCTTTTTATTGACGATGAGTTCCTTGAAGAGGATGAAAATCACGGGGAAATCGAGTGTGTCACATGCCACGACGGCAATCCGGATGATCCAGACTGGAAGACCGCCCATGAGGGACTGATCAAGGACCCAACGTTTCCCGAAGCAGAGGTCTGCCTTGATTGCCACGAGGAAGAAACCGCCAATTATCAGCAGAGTCTTCACATTTCCAATGGTCCCATGGGGCTGATGGTTATGAACCGAACCAGCGAACAGCCGGATGTTCGAGGCAAAGTGGATATGGCCATGCAAGGGCACTGCTCTCAATGCCATTCCAGTTGCGGCCAGTGTCATGTCAGCCGCCCCACCGGCGCCGGAGGCGGTTTATTGTCCGGACATTTATTCGTCAAACAGCCCCCCATGGAGGAAGTTTGCACGGCTTGTCATGGCAGCCGGGTCGGAAACGAGTACCTTGGCAAGAACAAGAATAGCAAACCCGATGTTCATTTAGAAAAGGCGCAAATGAAATGCAACGGCTGTCACACGGGTGATCAGATGCATGGTGACGGAAACGAATATGAAAACCGGTATGAGGTTGAAAACGGCCCTCAATGCGTCGACTGTCATAATAAAATCTATGGTGCAGATGGTCTGAACATCGAAACCCACAAAACCCATAAAGGCAAGGCCAGCTGCCAGGTATGCCATGCGCAAGCGTACACCAGCTGTTTCAATTGTCATGTGGCCACGGACAAAAACGACCAGAAGTACTTCGAAGTCGAGTCACACAGCCTCGGATTTAAGATCGGCCTCAACCCGCTTCGCTCGAAAAAGTATCCGGAAAAATTTGTTACTGTTCGCCATGTTCCGGTGGACCCCGATACATTCAAATTTTACGTGAAAGACGGGCTGAGTCGGTTTGATATGCGACCGACCTGGAAGATGGCGACACCGCATAATATCCGCCGCCAAACGTCTCAAAACAAGTCTTGCGACAATTGTCACGGCAACACCAATCTGTTTCTAATGGAAACCAGTGTCCGGCCCAACTATCTCAAAGCAAACCGTTCGGTGATTGTACCACCGAATATGATTCCGGCGCACGTTCAAGACTCAACATTAGCCCTATCGTCACCACAACCGTCTATGGTTAAGGTAAAAACCCAATAATAATAAGGAGGAAAGTCTTATGAAGAGAAATAAGAGATTCGTAGTAATGGCAATTCTGGTATCTGTCGGCCTGGCTTTCGTGATTCCCGTTCAGGCTAAAAAGATCATGGGATCAAAAGATTTCGTGGCGGAATGTAAACCGATCATCAAGGAAATAACGATTTCTGATGCCAGAACCTGCTATGATTCAAAAGAATGGAAATTTCTCGATGTTCGAACCGCAAAAGAGTTTAAACGCGGCAACATCCCCGATTCCGTTCACTTGCAAAGAGGGTTGTTGGAATTCAAAGTGGAAAAGAAATTCCCGGATAAATCCGCTAAAATAATTGTATACTGCAAAAGCGGAAGCCGGAGCACGTTATCCGTTTGTACTTTAACGAAAATGGGCTACTCCAATGTCGTCAGCTTGACCGGGGGTTGGAAAGGCTGGGTAAAAGAAGGTTATCCGGTAAATTAAAGCTACATTAGTGCCTTAGAAATTTTTTT
>CAYSUA010000369.1:0-6424 GCA_964433795.1 uncultured Desulfobacteraceae bacterium
AGCATCACTGACTTACCGATACCGATTTCGCCGGTGAGCAGCACCACATCCTCCTTTCCGGCGGCCAGACCCATCATCCCCAAGGCATTGGTATGAGCGTTGGTGGGAAAGATGTCCTTGGTGGCGATGTCTTTGGAGAAGGGAACTGAGGCGAAACCGTAATAATCGAGCATGAGTTTATTCATGGGGTGTATCCTCCTTGGGGTTATAGAAACGAGAAAAGTCGACTTTATTTGTGTCGCTGTGGTTTTTCAGGTAGCGCTCGCGCAGATCGCCGAAGAGTTTCTTGCTTGCTTGCGATACGCACCTTTGAGAGTTTTTACCTTCTTCAGGGATCGCGGAAATGCTGATGGTCCTCTGCTTTGAGACTTTAGTTTTTTCCAGGAAGACATCATTTTGGTCATAAACAAATACTTCTCGCAAATCGCAAGGGTCAAACCGCACCTGCACGACGGTGTTGTACGGTTTCTTGGTTACCGGGTATTCGTTCCTGTGCAGCTTGATCTTTCCGTACTTCGAGATCTTGCGGTTCTCCCTCCACAGGAAAAGCGAGAGAAACCAAGAGAGATCTTCAACCCTGAGATGGTTGGCCGGTAGGCCCTCGACAAATCGCTTGTCGGGCGTCTCTCCGGTGGATGAGTGGATTCGTTTGTTAAACGAAAGCTCACTCCATGCCCAGAATGCGGTGTTGAGCTCATCGAGGGTATGCATGTCAGCAAGCTGTGCTTCGTCCTGGAACTCGTGCTTGATGATTTTCATGTCGGCCTCGATTTTTCCTTTGATATGTAAAGCTTTACATATCAAAGGAAATGTGAAGTCTATGAAAATGTAAAGTACGACGCGTAGCTCCGTTGCTAAGGCGGAATTTAGCCGGATTCTCTTTCCATTTTCATAACCTTGTTATTAGACAAATGTCCTGAGCCATTCAATCAGGTCGTGATTTCCCTCCCATTGCGGTTTCACCTGTGGACTTACGTCAGCATATGCCTGCTCGATCGCCTCCCGTTTCTTTCGTGAATCGGTTCTAGCATAGATCTCTGTTGTTTGTACTGAAACATGCCCCAGGAGATCCCGGATATACACGAGGTTCACCCCTGATTGAAGCAAGTGCATCGCTTTGCTGTGGCGAAGACAGTGAGGGCTGAATTTGGGTGGAATCAGAGAGGCATCCAACGCTCTGGCCATCTCTACGTATTTTCGCACGATATAGCTGATCCCTGCACGAGTGAGTTTTGCTCCTTTCCTGCTTGAAAACAGCGGATACTGATCTGCATTCGGATCGTTGAGTCTATTCTCATTCATATACTGCGAAAGGATATCAGCCTGCTTCTCCAGTAACGGAACGATCCGGGCTTTTTTCCCTTTTCCCACAAGGCGGATGGTGCTCGGTACAGAAAGCCGTACCATAGAAGGCGTGAGATCGGCGATTTCTTGGACACGTGCTGCCGTATCATACATCAGTGACAGAAGCGCCAAATCTCGTCTTCCGGATTTTGTACGGAGATCGGGCATCTGCAGGAGAAGCCTGATTCCCTCAAGCGTCATATAGGTGCGAGTGCCTCGCTCAGTTTTTTTCATCGGAATATCGAGTATCTTCTGCCATTCGAGAAGAAAATCCGGGTATTCAAACTGTAGATACCGGAAGAACGAATGAATTGCAGTAAGTCTTACGTTTCGTGTTGCCACCGAACAATGTCTACCAGTCTCGATCCAGTCAAGGAATTCTCTAACAAGGTCCTTATGGAAGTCTTTGAGCCGTAGCCGTTCGACTCGCATACTTCTCTGATCTCTGAGATACCCAAGGAGGAGCATAAACGTGTCGCGGTAGGAACTGACCGTGTTGGTGCTCGACCCACATTCATTCGGCAGATACTTGGTGAAGAACGCGCTTAAATAGTAGGCGAAATCCGTTGGTTTCATCGTAGTCACCTCGACAATTGAGGAAAGACAAAGGCACAGATCCGGTTCACCTTATCCAAGAGCCGGGGGTACATTTCCGCGGTGAGTCTGACATACGGGTCGGTGGCCGCGAGGGACTTATGGCCAAGGTATTTCGACAGCAACGGCAGGCAGTAGTACAGATCCAGGCCTTGCTCGGCCATACGAGCAAGCGAATGGACACTGAAAGTGTGCCGAAAATCGTGTAGTCGCGGTCCTTTGCCCTTGCCCCCATGAGAGATGCCGGCATGAAAGAGGATCTTTCGATACTTCTTGTAAACCGTGCCGGCACAACACCTCTCTCCGTTTCGTTTGACAAAGAAGTACTCACTTCCACCGACATTCTTTCTGCAGTGTGTGGCATACTGTTGCAGCACGATCCGCAACGAGTCCGAAAGCGGCAACCGCCTCTCTTCGCCGTTTTTCGTTTCATGGATGTATATCCATCCATCGGAGAGATTGACATCTTCACATTTCAGAGAAAGCGCTTCGGAGATCCGCAGCCCGCATCCGTAGAGCAGTCTGAAGAGTGCCGGCACCATGTGGTGAAGGGATTGGTAGTTAGCATGGTAAGTGAGCACGTCGCAGGAGGCGAAGAAATGTGTAAGTTCCTCATTGGAAAAGATATAGGGAGTGAAGTTTGAGGAATATTTTTTCGGAAGCCGGGGTATGAACGATGGGTATCCGAGTTCGTTTAGATAGATCGCGAAGTTCCGCACATAATCTATACGATTGTATCTGGTGCGCTCCCCTTCATTAGCACGACGTTCACACCAGCTGGAGAGGATTTCTTCGCTCAGACCGATCGATTCATAGGCTCGATCACAGAGAAAACGATCCAGATTCTTAAAAGCATAGATGTCCTGCATCTTGTAGCCAAGACTGCGTTTGAACTCTACATACGAGGTGAAAAAAGGAGCGAGGGAGCTTCTGTACTCATCCATGCGACACCTCCCTCATCTCTCGGTAGTAGTTCTCCTCTACGGTAGGTACTTCAAGAGCACAGAGGCGTAGGTGTTCCAAGTCAATTCGCAGGTAGGTCTTCGTCGTCTCCGTACTGCGGTGTCCCAAGACTTCCGAGATTACCGGAAGCGGGGTTTTCTTCTGGAGTAATATCCCGGCCAAGCTGTGACGAAGTGCATGTGGACCGTGCTTTTTCTGCTCTACATTTGCGATTCCCGCCCGCTTCAGGTAGAAATACACAATGCTGTGCAGCGTAGGCTCCTGAAGCCTCCGATCTGCGTTATTGATATGCAGAAACACGTATGGTAATTGCGACTCGGGCCGCCCGTATTTGAGGTAATCAATGATTGCGTTCCCCACCTCGGCGAGAAGTGGTAGTTCGATGCGTTTTTTCGTTTTGCCTTGCGATAGAACGATGCGATCTTCTTGCCAGAGGAGATTGTCAAAGGTGAGACCACAGATATCCGAAGCACGCAGGCCAAGACGGCAGGCCAGCAGCAGCATCGTGTAGTCACGTTTTCCTTTCGGATTCCCTCGATCAACAGCCGCAAGCATCCGCTGGATCTCTTCCTGCGTATACGTGGTGGGGAGCTTTGCTTGTTTTCTGTAATTATCCTTCGGCACCAGGTACGACCAGTCAGCGGCAAGGATACCTTCACTTGGCAAGTACCTTAAAAGTCCTCGTAGAGAACAGAGCGTGCAGTGAATGGTAGCCTTTGTGGAGTAGCTGAGGGTTTTAATGAATCCGAGAATGTCGTCCTGCCTCAGCGCCGTTAGATCTTTTCGCCCAGCCGCATCCAGATATTTCTGAAACCGACCGAGATAGATTCTATCGTCACTGATCGTATCGGGCGCCAATCCGCGTGCTCTGCGATGCTCTAAAAAGGACTGAATGCTCTCTCCGATTTTCCCACGCAGTAATTCTGGGGCGGTCTTGACCCTGTAGGGGATCATTCCTGTTAAATGGTACTCGATCAGGACATTTGCACAGCGGATTGTGGACTTGTCATCAAAAGATAGGTGCTTATACTCACCATCTCCGATGATCTCTCTGACGAAAAGCTCACATTCGGTAGCCGTGTAGACCGAGAAACCCTTCTCGTTGATGAACTGTCGAATCCTCTCAACATGCCGGCGGAATCTCTGGATATGTTGGGGAGATAAATCCTTCCGTGTGTAGTACGAGATGACCTTCTCTGCCATAGAATCCAGAGTTGCTGGCTGATTACTTGAATCCATTGCCGTGATTCCTCCTAAAAGTGAGATTGGCTTGATACCAGTCTTCAGTTTAGGAGGTATGAAAATGGAAAGAGAATCCGGCTAAATTCCGCCTTAGCAACGGAGCTACGCGTCGTACTTTACATTTTCATAGACTTCACATTTCCTTTGCAGTGGGCTTGGTAAGGCCGGTGGTGGATTTTTTTGCAGTTCAACTTCCCTAAGACAAATGCGAAGTGTTTTGAGATGTAGACCTTTCCGTTGTCCAGGTAAGCCTTCAAAGGTATGCCGTATCGCAAAATTGCATACTTGAAGCTATCCTCCATGCGGGGCAGTTTTTCCGATTCATAGTATTTGCCAAAGAGGATTTTGCGCGAGTAGTCGTCGATCCACAAGAACAGGTAGGTCTTGTAGGGCTTCCCGTCGGTGCCGGTCAGCCAGATTCCGTCCCTAGCATCACCCTGGATCAAGGCAAGGGAGTGAGGTGCCTCAAAGGATCGGTATGCGCTTCGCCGGTCGTGCAGCAATTCAAGGGCAATACGGTCCTTCTTGCCTAGCGAATGTTCTGCGAGAAATCGGTAGATAGTGCGATCAGAGATTCGTTGGATCTTGCCGGCGAACTCATCGTCTCGGGCAAGGAGCCTTCGCAACTGCGGTATCGAGCGCGATGGCAGTTCGTGAACCAGCTCGATGAGTTTTGCTCGTAAGGCTGGATCATCGATCCGTTCGGCTGTGTGTGTGCGAAACCGGTAGAACAACAGTCCCCGAGGGCCCTTTTTTCGGTACAGATGAAGGTAGCGTCTGATGCTACGATCCGAAACCTTATGAGCGTAGCGGTAGGCCTGCTTCGCCTCACGTTTCTCTTTAATCGACACCTGTTCATCAAGCAATAATTCAACCAGCTCGAGACGCCTCTGGAAGGCCTCAAACTGCTCATCGGGAATATCGGGCCAGTACTCAGAAGGACTCATCGGCGAAACCTTTAAGCAGCCCTATACGAAACGCCTCGATGAGCGAGGTGTCATAGGCTTTGGGAAGCGCGCCGGCGATACGTTGCACAGCGTTGACAAAGTACTTGAGGGTGTTCTCATCGTCGAGAGTTGCCAGGTAGATAGCAAGGGTGGTGAGGATCGTGCTGCCCAGCTGCTCGAGCACCACCGAGAAAACAGCACACAGCTTCTCGAGCTCAGCGCGCTCTGTGCATCCGCTGCGCTCGGCGGGTAACATGATTTCTTGAGCAATATCCACCGTCGCCGGGCTACGCCCGCCACGAACAAGCGGGTAGACCAACTCGATGATCGCACGCACACTTCCCTCAGTGTCGGGCATCGATTCGCACTCGTCTTCATCAGATAGTCGCTTTTCTACACATGAATCCATGGATTGCTCCGTTTCCTTCTTGATGCTCAACTTGTATCAAAGTAGAAGCGGATCACGAACGACAAATTCAATGGTTTTTCAAGGCCTTGGGAGGCGCGTGACTTTATAATGACGTACACCGAGTGCAGGTACAGCGTCGGGGGCGGAAGATCATGATTTTTCCCTGATCTTTTCACTTCCGAGTCGCACACCGCCTGCATCATTGAGACAAAAAGCATGAAAAGGTTTTCGTAGGGCGGCTGTCCGGGCAGCGGGGTAAACGGCGCACTGAGGGCTAAGTATTCGGCCAATAGCGACACCGCAACCTCAGTAAAACTCAAAATCATCACGTAGTGACGCCGCACCGTCTTTGAACAGACAGTCCCGAGCAACTCAGACGCTCTATCGTACTTGATTCGTCCATCGGGCATGGACCGGTACATCTGCACAGCATTCTCAAGACTAATATTGCACTCGGGAGTGACGAATGGAGGAAGCATGCGCTTGGTGTACTGTTTGCCGGCCTGTTGAGCGGTGTGGCAAATGATTACGCACACAACGATCTCGTCGTTTTCATATGTGGAGGCATTACGAACAAGTCGACCGACATAATCGTGAATGTATAATCGGTGTATTTGGGCACAAAGAAGACAGAAGTTTTCTTTGAAATATTCTCTCAAGAAAGAAACAAATGGGTCCGTTTTATAAGTAGAAGCTTGAAACTGTTCGAGCATAATAAAAGAGAGGATCCTTTGAAGCGGGGCCTCTCTTTTTTATTTCGGCGACTTCCGAAACTGACACCGGCTATTTTATTTGGCAGGTTTGAGACTGCTAGGTTATAGAGGTAGGCAAGAGGTCAGAACAGTAGGATAGAAAAGTTGGCAGAAAACATGACCCGATGTTCGACGTAGGAGAAGCTTTCCTCCTTGGGTAAGGTAGCCAGCTG
>CAYSUA010000370.1:0-6410 GCA_964433795.1 uncultured Desulfobacteraceae bacterium
ACACAAATTCTAGAATTAAGACTCTAAGCTTGGGTCAAACCATTGATTTGAGGTTTTTAATGGAATCCCTGCGAACACTTTCAACATGTTTTCGCATCATTGTTTCAGCCCTATCCTCATCTCCTGTTTCGATGGCCTTGAGAATTTCATAGTGCTCCTCAACCGTCTTTTTGGCCCGGCCGGGAAGTACGACGGTTCTCAACCGGATGATCTGAAGATGGGTGTTTGTCGTGGCCATCATGTTCTGAAGCATACTATTGCGACACGCTTCCAAGAGAATTGAATGAAACCGGATGTCCGACTGGGTGTATTTCATCAAATAGCGGTCTTCATCCGGTATCGATTTGATTTTTTCAAGACATGTGGTCAACTGGCCCAGCGTCTTTTCATCCATGTGAATGGTAGCGAGTCTGGCGACCAATCCTTCCAAGACTTCTCTGATTTCAAGTACTTCCCGAATAGTTGTTTCAGTTTGCCGAATAACGAACGCACCCCGCCTCGGAATCATTTCAATGATCTTTTCATTTTCAAGACGGCACAGCGCCTCGCGAATAGGAGTGCGACTCACACCGGTTTCCTTGGCGACATGCTCTTCGTTGATTTTTTCACCGGGCTGGATTTCCCGGTGGACGATCATGTTTTTCAGAATGTCATAAATCTGTTCTCGGAGGTTTGTATTAACAATCAGTTTTTCCATGGTTAATCCGATGATGTAATATTGTATTTTGTATAATGTATACGAAATAGATTAACGCTTTGTCAATCAATTTTTACATCACCGACATAAGCCGTGTTCTGATTTGGGCTTGACAGCTTGAAGGCAAATTTCTTAGAAACTACTCTAATCAAATTAAAAGAAAGCATCACGCAAATGCACATTTATCTTTGGGTTGGTTTTGTTTTATTCCTGTCCGGGTTTACCAACGGGCTTTCAGGGTTCGGTGTGGCGCTTTTGGCTATCCCGCTTCTTGCTGTTCTTCTGGATGTGAAAACGGTTATTCCACTGGCGGCACTGGCGGCCATGACAACGCATATCATCGTATTGGTTCAATTGAGACATCATTTTGATTGGAAGAAAATTCTGCCTCTGATACTCAGTGCGATACCGGGGGTTGCTGTGGGCGCTTTATTCCTAAAACACCTGGATCGCACCGTTATTCTCTACATTCTGGGTATCTTGTTGATTGTTTACGCTGTGTACAGCCTGTTTTTAAGAATTCCTGTTCGGGATTTAAAAAAAGGGTGGGTTTATCCGTTCGGGTTTCTGGCCGGCGTTCTGGGTGGAGCACTCAGCGCGCCGGGACCACCGGCGATCGTGTATACTTCCATGCAGGCATGGAGCAAGGATCAGATTAAAGTCACCCTTCAGGGGTTTTTTATATTATCCGGAATCATCGTTATCGTTTTCCATATCCTAAACGGAATCACCACCCTTTACGTGCTAAAATTGTACGGAACCTCGATTCCCATGTTATTTATCGGAACATATATCGGATCTTTATTTTACGGCCGGATTCAAGAGGAGGGATACCGAAAGCTTATTTTGATCATCCTCTTGCTGCTAGGTACCTTCATGATTTACAAAGCCTGATGGCTTCGTAAAAAGTCCAATTTCTGCGTTGCGCTTCATCTCGCTGTCACTGCGACGTACTGAAAGTACGCCTCGTGACACGAGATTCGCCCGTCTTGAACTTAGCGCTTTTTACTTTGCCATCGGTTTTGAAACCATTTCTAACCCGGATCCGTCATCCCTGCCACATTATGCGCGATCCTGCACGTTTTCATCTGATTGCAATCCAGCCATTGAGCGTTTGATTCATTTTTGATAGCTTCTAATAGTATCTCGAAGGATGTGTTCCATTTTTCCACAGAGGGTTTCTGATTAATGAAAGTACTATTGATCTTTCTTTTCATCGGTCTGGTGGGCTATCTCGTCGTTCATATGTGCGGCGGCTTTTCAGGCAGGAGAAAAAAAGTAGTTCGGCCAATAGACGATGTTGATAAGAGCCTAATTGTTCTGGATAATTTAGTTTCATTAAACGATAGGGACCTATTCCGGCTAAAAGGAGAGATCCAGGATTTAAAAGATTTGTTGGAAAAAGGCACCAGACGTGACGCTCCGAAAAAAGAAGGGGACCAGGAGCCGGATAGCCGGCTGATAAAACATCATACGCGCTCTGCACCGGTTGGATCGAAACTGAGCGGTAAAGCATTTTTGGAAAAGATCCGGCGTGAGGCAAGGCAAGGGATACCTGATGAAAGAGACGATAGAAGGTCGTCAGGTTTTATACCGAGAATCATCTTGGTAAATATACTTCTACTTCTGATAACCGTTCTGGTCATGCTGTTATGATGAAAAACTTCAAGCTCGTTATTGAATACGACGGTACAGCCTACTGCGGGTGGCAGCGCCAGAAAAGCGACCCCACCATCCAAGAGGCAATCGAAACAGCCATAAGCAAAATGACCCACCAGAAGATAACCCTTACCGGTTCCGGTCGAACCGATGCCGGTGTCCACGCTTATGGACAGGTAGCCAACTTCAGCTGTGATACTCGATTGGCTGCTGAAGTATTTCAAAAGGGATTAAACGGCCTTCTGCCCGATGATATCGTTGTCAGGGCGTGTGAGCCGGCATCCGAAACATTCCATGCAAGATACGATGCTAAGGGCAAAACCTATCACTATAGAATCCTCAATCAACCGATTCCGGCTGCCTTATATCGCCAGTATGCATGGCATATAAGAAAAACCCTCGACATGAAATCCATGCAGACGGCATTGATCGGTATCGTCGGTACACGGGATTTCAAAGCTTTTGAGGGAACCGGAAGCCCCAGGGCACATACGGTTCGAACGGTAATGAAGGCTCAATTGGCCGTGGAGCTGGGATTTGTGGTCTTAAAAATAAAGGCGGACGGATTTCTAAAGTTCATGGTGCGGAATATAATGGGAACCCTTGTCGATATCGGACTGGGAAAACGGACACCCGGCGACATTGAAACGATCCTTGCTTCTAAAGACCGGAATCAGGCTTCTGCTACGGCTCCGCCGCACGGACTGTTTCTCATGTCTGTGGATTATGAATAAAAAAAACCCCGCCCGAATTCGGAGCGGGGTTTACCAATAGATCGCTGGCTGCGTTATCTGTTTCCCCGTTTTGAAGCTTTCAAAGGATTGATTTTCGCTTTCTTTTCTGCTTCAGCAGCTAAGTGAGATGCGAGATTGCAGTTACCGGTTTTCCATTTAATTGACGGTTGCGGACAAGCCGAGCAATACCAACGGGAGGAGTGCTCGATCGTACGGTTGCAGCCTTGACAATTTTCCACGACCTCATGGCAAATCCCGCCGTTATAGGAACATCCCTTAGCTGTCATAAAGGGACATTCGTTTCCTTTACGAATGGTTTCACAAATCATTGGAATCACCCCCTTTCATTTAAAGTAATTAATCAAACTCAGAACAGTAGGCTTCTTTATTTGCCTGAGCTATGTGAGCTATGCGCGTTCACCAGACAAGCCTCGCCATTCATCATTTTCAAAGTTATCGGATACTCTGGCGCAGGCGAAAAAAAAGCCAAGACAACAGGCTCTCGACCTTTATTCGATGATTGACTAAAGAATCTGGTAACATATAACCAATTTTTATCCTTGTCAATAGAAGAATATGCCAAATTTCTCATGTTTTTCCTGAATCCGATACAAATTCCTGTCAAAAGATATCTTGATTTTTCAACGAAAACTTGCCAAGCTACCAAAAATTCTTTTCTCATCAAGTTGTTAGGCTATTGTTCGGAATTAAAACAATGTCTGTTAAACCTTTGGAAGAAACAAGAAGCAAATATAATGCCATCCTTGACGAGGCTGCCGATGTTTTACGGATAGAAGCCGAAGGTATCCTGAAATTGGCAGATCGGTTGGATGAATCGTTTGCAGAAATGGTGGAGACCATATTCAATGCAGACGGCAGGGTAATTATCGGGGGAATCGGCAAGTCCGGAATCATCGGACGTAAAATTGTCGCTACACTGAATAGCACGGGAACGCCGTCTCTTTTCCTGCATCCGGTGGAGGCCATGCATGGGGATTTGGGCATCGTCTGTCAGCAGGATGTTTTTATGGCCTTATCCAACAGTGGAGAGACGGATGAACTGAACGTATTGCTTCCCAGTATTCGGAATGTGGGTTGTAAAATAATTGCTATAACCGGAAACATCCAATCTACATTGGCTAAACAAAGTGATATCATTATCGATGTCAGGGTGGATCGAGAAGCCTGTCCCATGGGCCTCGCTCCGACAACCAGCACGATAGCCCTTATGGCGATAGGGGATGCACTGGCCGTGGCATTGATCAACAAACATGATTTCAGGTCCAGTGACTTCAGGAAGTATCATCCCGGCGGTTTTCTTGGACAACGACTGTGCAGCAGGGTACAGGATATTATGCTCACCGCTGATCAGGTGCCGCTGGTTTCAGAAGAATCCTCAATGGACGCTGCCCTTGATGAAATCAATCGTCTCAGTTTCGGTGTGACATTTGTTGTGGACAGTCAGAATCATCTGATGGGAATTATTACCGATGGTGATATTCGACGGGTGGTTAGCAAACGAAAAACCCTTGAAGGACTCAACGTAACCCATGTGATGACGAAAAATCCGAGAAGGGTCGGCTCGGAAACTCCGGCTTATGATGCTTTGAATCTGATGGAGCGATATCAAATTACCGTTCTTCCCATCACCAACAGTAAAGGGAAGGTACTGGGTCTCCTGCACCTTCATGACATTCTGGGCAAGGGAGAGTTCAAGTTTAACGGGAGCCGCTAGGATATTTATAATTTAAAATTGAATATTGAAGATTGACTATTAAAGGATCGCCTCCCGTATTTAACTGAAATAATAATATTGGCGGAGCGACACGCGGCGCAAGCGCCTGCGCTGCGCGAGCGACATCAGCAAATTTTCAATTTTCAAGCTATTCAATTTATTGAGGGTGTTATGGATTACGCTTCGATTGAGACTGAAATCCCCACTCTTGGCGAGTGTAAAATTGAATCTCCTTTGGGTAGACAGGAAGGCGCTCCCTTCATGCGATTTGTTTCAGACGCGGACAGTGTGGTTATTGATGTTCGCACTCACAATTTGAAAGAGCGGGCCGCTGAGGGCAAATCGTTTCCGTCTTTTGAACTGGCCGGTCCCAGGGAGAAGATCTACTTTGACCCGAGTAAGCTAAAGTGTGCACTGGTTACCTGCGGCGGGCTGTGCCCGGGTTTGAATGATATTATCCGGGCCATTGTTTTCCAACTCCATCATCGGTACGGCGTAAAGAATATTTGCGGCATTCAATACGGCCTTCAGGGGTTTATTCCGGAATATGGGCATGACATCATTGAACTGAATCCTGAAACCGTCCGGAATATTCATGAAATGGGCGGGTCGATGATCGGCTCATCCCGCGGCCCTCAATCCATTGAAGTGATTGTCGACAGCCTCGAACGGATGAACATCGGCATCCTTTTTATGATCGGCGGAGACGGGACCCTCATGGCGGCCACAAGAATCGCAGATGAAATTCTCAAAAGAAATCTGAAAATCAGTGTGGTGAGCATTCCCAAGACCATCGACAACGATATTCACCTGGTATCCCGGTCTTTTGGGTTTGATACGGCGGTGGATTTGGCGACGCAAGCGCTTCGTGGTGCACATCATGAGGCAGAAGGGTATCCCAATGGAATCGGTTTAATTAAACTGATGGGCCGACATTCGGGATTTATTGCCGCTACGGCAACCCTCGCCCAACAGGATGTGAATTTTGTATTAATTCCGGAAGTCGATTTTGATATGGACGGGCCCAACGGCCTCCTGACGTCCATTGAACGGCGGCTCAAAGAAAGGAAGCATGCCGTGGCGGTTGTGGCCGAGGGTGCGGGTCAGAAGTTTTTCAAGGACCAGGGAGAAGAGGTCGATGATTCCGGAAACGTCAAGTTGAAAGATATCGGCATCTATTTGAAAAATGCGATTGCAAAGCATTTTGCAAAAAAGGATATAGATATTTCCATTAAATATATCGATCCGAGCTACATGATCCGCAGCCTGCCGGCCAACCCCAATGACCGGGTATTTTGCAGTTTTTTAGGCCGGGATGCGGTTCATGCGGGCATGGCCGGTAAAACCAAACTGCTTATCGGCCGCTGGAACAACCACTTTGTCAATCTCCCCATGACTGCCTGCGCGGGTAAGCGTAAGCAGATCAATCCCAGTGAGAAACTGTGGCTCAGCGTCCTGGACTCAACCGGGCAGGGGTCTCTGCGGTACGAATAACGAATCTGAACATAGGGGCTTCGTCCCATAAATGCTAAGTTGTTTTTGCCCAGGCGGGACTAAAAAAATGAACATCGAACATCGAACGTCC
>CAYSUA010000371.1:0-6397 GCA_964433795.1 uncultured Desulfobacteraceae bacterium
ATCGGTGCATTTTATGATATCGAACCGGACATGACCACGTGGCAGGTTCGGCCGGACTATGAAGCCCAGAGGGCAGATGATATTTTAGATATCGTGAATCGTATTAATTAATGGACGGAGCTCCAAATGGCTAAACTGTATTTTCGATATGGCGCCATGAACTGCGGAAAAACCACGGCCCTGATCCAAGTGGATTACAATTACCGGGAAAGGGGCATGAACACGTTGATCATCAAGCCTGACACCGATACCAAGGGAAGCGACCGGGTGGTTTCCCGTCTCGACATAGAACGGGGTGTGGATATCATGGCCGGAGCAACGGATGACGTGTATTTGATGATTGAAGACTGGCAGAAGGAGAAGGGTGCGGTTCATTGTGTGCTGATTGATGAGGCTCAATTTTTAAAGCACGTACAGGTAGACCAGCTGTTTAAGGTGGCTGTAATTCTGGAGATCCCGGTCATCTGTTACGGTTTGCGAACCGATTTCCTTTTAAACGGATTTGAAGGGAGCGAACGCCTGCTGCTGTTGGCCCACAGTATTGAAGAACTCAAAACCATCTGCAAATGCGGCCAGAAAGCAGTGGCCAACGGTCGCAAGGTCGGAAACCGGTTTGTCTTTGAGGGTGAACAGGTGGCCATCGATGGTGAAGACAGCGTGGAGTACGAACCCCTCTGCGCCAAATGCTATTTTAAGTATAAAAAAGAGGATAAGAAACGCCGCGGATCGGCCTTGAAATAAGTGCCTTGCTTTTGGATTGTGGGCCCAAAAATAATGTAGGCGGCTGGGAAGGAGGTATTAGTCAGCCGCCTACAATAGAAGAATGGAAGCGTGTAGGGATGAGGTATCCGCTCCACACGGGTACATATTAAACATGCCACATAGTGGTATGTCAAGAATTATTTTTAAAAATGTCCCGAATCAAGATTTTAATCTCGTTGGAGGATTTATGATAGAGGCAAGAGACATCGTGATGGCGATTGTGTCTTTATTTGTGGGGGCATTGATCGGGTTGATGATTGCACTCTGGCAGGTCGCTTCAGAATCGCCTGTGCCGTTGTCTGAGCTGTTATAAAAAGGTTGGGCCGGCTGATGTCAAGTGATGAATGTTAAGAAAAATCCACAGCATTCAGCTAGGGGGGCGTTTCCCATAACGCAAAATCATTCTGACCCGTAGAGTGTTTCCGGGAATTGCCATTTTCCTCATACTATTTTTTCCTCTTCTTCCTTGTCACCTTCTTCTTAACAGGCTTCCTGGTCGCTGTCTTCTTGGCCGCAGGTTTCTTAGCCTTAGCCTTTTTCGCAGCTTCAACCTGTTTCTTTTCCAATCGATCAGCTCTGGTCGAAAGAGTTTCAACCTTTTTTGTAATTTTTTTTAATTCCCGGGTCACAACTTTCAGATCATCTTTGAGTTTTTTCATTGGAGGCTCCTTTTCGGTTTGATTATTTGAGGATTTTATCCGGATCAATCGATCAATAATTTTTTAGAAGCGGATTGTCAAAATATCGATAAGATAATCGCAACATCGTAATGGTTGATTTGGGCACTCTAATGCAGGAATTTTGCAATCTTTAGCCCCTCAAGTCGAACGCTGCTCCACTTATCGACTCTCACCCATTCCTGTCTTGCCTCAAATTTAGATCTTCGCTCTTCCCCGTATCTTCTTTCTCCCTCTCCTTTCGAGAAGAGTCCAAGATTGTAGAATTTGCGATTCTCTGTTCCAGAACGCCTATCAAAATTAGATCTGCGCTTTTCCATTATGATCTGCCTCCCCAGTGAATGTAAGATTGGTGTTTAACAGCCGAGAAATTCAAATCGAGTGTGAAATTTAAAAGCCAGATGAGGAATGTATATTTTAGATTTCAAATGCAAGTCAACACATTTCAAAGATTCGTCAGTTATTCAGTTCGATACGACAGGTAAACACCTTATCTTCCGGCATTGTTTTTGATGTATTCGATGATGGATTCCATGGGGCTGCCGCCGATGAACACTTCACTGGCACCCATATCCTTTAATAGCGGTATATCTTGCCGGGGAAATATCCCACCGATAATAAGCAAAACATCATCCAACTCTTTTTCCCTCAGCAATTTCGCTACCATCGGTGTATACGTCAGATGCTCACCGGATAAGAAGCTCAAACCGATGACATCGACATCTTCCTGTATGGCTGCCTCCACGACATTTTCGGGTGTATTAAAGGGGCCTAAATAGATCACCTCCATGCCTGCATCCCTCAAGAAATGAGCCACTACTTTAGCGCCGCGATCGTGACCATCTAAACTGACCTTCCCGATGATGACTCTTATTTTCTGGTCTGAACCCATTTGTCCGTTTTCCCCTCAATTCTCGATTTCAGCTCGTAAATGGCGATGCTATCGCATGCAAAGGATCATAATCATAGCCATAGGCCTCGCGAACCGTTCCCATGATTTCCCCGAGTGTGGCGTATGCTTTCAATGAATCGATCATATACGGAATGAGATTTTCTTTCTTTTCTCCGGCTGCATCACGCAACCGCTTCAACCGCTCCTCTACTTTTTGGTTGTTCCGGTTCTTTTTCAGCTTACTGATCGTTTCGATTTGGGTCTGTGCGGTTTCCATGGGAATTCTATGAACCCTTACCTCCGCATCTTCCTCCGGCGGAATTGTGAATTCATTCACTCCGACCATTATCCGCTTTTTCTCCTCTACTTCTTTTTGGAATCTATGTGACGCCTCCTCCATCTCCCGGTCCAGCCATTTGGTTTTTATGGCAGCGGTTATTCCGCCCATGGCATCTATCTGGTCTATGATCTTGACGGCCTTCTGCTCGATCGTATCGGTGAGGCTTTCAATATAGTATGAACCTCCCAAAGGATCGGCTACACTGGCAACACTCATTTCATAGGCAACAATCTGCTGGGTTCTCAAGGCAATCCGATGGGATTCCTCGCTTGGCAGAGCGATCGGCTCATCATAGGAACAGCAGTGCAGGGACTGGGCACCGGCAAGAACCGCGGCCAAGGCCTCATAGGCAACCCTAACGATGTTGTTAAGGGGTTGCTGAGGCACCAGAGAACAACCGGCAGTGTGAACACCGAACTTGAATTTAAGAGATCGCGGATCTGTAGCGCCGAATCTTTCCTTCATGATTTTGGCCCACAATTTCCTTGCAGCGCGAAGTTTTGCGATTTCCTCTAGAAAATCGATGTGAGCGGAACAATAAAATGCTATCCTCGGCGCAAAATCATCGATCATCAATCCGCGGGATAACGCCTCCTCGATATAACCGATTGCCATAGAGAACCCAAAAGCGATTTCCTGGGCCGCGTCTATGCCATTTTCACGCAAGTCATATAAATTCACATTAATGGTATACCAAAGCGGCATATTCTCAGTGCAATACTCTATGATATCCACGGATGTTCTCAAACAAAGATCGATATGGTTTGTGGAAGGTCCATAGCCGCAGTAACGTCCTTTCAGGGGCTCATTTTGTATCGTGCCCCTCATTTTCGATATCGCCAGCCCTTTGTTTTGAGCCAGAGCCACATACTCGGCCAACACCACCGGCGCGCTGCATGTTGAAACGACGATCGACGTACTGATGTCTTCCATGGGGATACCGTCCATGAGCAACTCCATATCCTTTAATGAAGACAGCGGAACCCCGGCCACACCGATGTCGCCGATGGCTTGAGGATGATCCGGATCGATGCCCAGGGCGGTGGGCAGGTCATTGATGAAATTCAATCCACCCTGGCCTTCTCCGGCGAGATATTTCAATCGCTTATTGGTATCCGTGGGAGTTCCAAAACCGCAAAGCTCTCTTCTCGTCCAAAATCGCCCTTTGAACATCTCCGGATGTATTCCCCGGGTATACGGGTATTCTCCCGGATCACCGATTTTCGTATCGTAATCGAGATCTTCGACGTCTTTAGGGGTATACACCGTTTTAATGGGAATCCTCGACCAGGTCTCCTCGCTCTTGACCCCTTCGGCATAGCTTTCGGCGAGTTTCTTAAACTTATCTTCCATGACAGTTGTCTCCCCTTTTCATCTCACGATCCGATACTATTCAAAAGTGTTCGCATTTTTTTATTTTCTCTCCACTGTTTTGTCTTCCGCTCCTTCCGCTCTTATCTTGCCTTGATTCTTTAACCTATCTCCTATTATACTTATTAATCACTCTTCCTATCACGGACTAAACTGTTACGGCAAATACGAAATCGAAGGAATAGAGGACTATGTACGGACCATTGGAAGGGATAAAGATTCTGGATTGTACACGGCTGCTGCCGTACCAGTATTGCACCATGCTCCTGGGGGATTTAGGGGCTGAAGTGCTTAAAATCGAAGAACCCCTCGAAGGAGACTACGGGCGGTGGGGAGACAGCGACCGGACCTATGAGAGTGAAACGTTTGTGATGACCAACCGCAACAAGAAGAGCATGAAACTGAACCTGAAGCATGAGAAGGGCAGGGCGATATTTAAAAAGCTTGCCATCGGCTACAGCGTGCTTGTGGAAAGTTTTCGTCCCGGTGTAATGGCCCGCTTAGGCGTGGGATACGAAGACATCAAACAGATCAATCCATCCATTATCTACTGTTCCACAACCGGTTACGGCCAGACCGGTCCTTATCGGTCGCGGGTCGGACATGATATCAATTATCTGGGTTATTCCGGTGTCCTGGACTGCACCGGGGAATCGACCGGAAAACCGGTACTCCCGGGAATTCCCATCGGAGACATGGCAGGCGGCGGGCTGACCACGGCAATGGCGATTCTGGCAGCCATTGTGGGGCGGGAGCGAACCGGCAGGGGACAGTACATTGATGTGTCACAGACCGATGTTTTGACCTCGCTTAATGTTCGCAACATTGCAGAAGTCCTGGCTCAAAAAAAAGGCCGAACCGCCCGGCCCCTGGATATTCGAGGCTTCAACATCTGCTACAACACGTACAAGACATCAGACGGTAAATTTATCGCTTTCGGTCCGGTGGAACCAAAGTTCTGGCGAAATTTCTGTAAAACCGTCGGCAAGGAGGCGTGGATTTTAGATCATCTTCTCGGCTACAAAGGCGGCAGCCGGGCGACTGAAGCACTGAAAGAACTGTTTGCCGGAAAGACACGGAAGGAGTGGGAAGCGATTTTTGAAAACGTGGAATCCTGCGTCAGCCCGGTTCTTTCTCCGGAGGAGACCCTTGAAGACGAACACCTGAAGGAAAGGGGTATGTTTACCCGTATGGATGACCCCGAGCGGGGAGAGTCCGTTCAGTTGGGCTTTCCGGCCAAGTTTTCAGACGATCTGGAATTCAAGCGATCCCCTGCGCCGTTTTTCGGGGAGCACACAGAAGAAGTACTCAGCGGTCTTGGACATTCGGAAGCGGATATAGAAATGCTGAAAAAAGAGGGTGTCATTTAAATAGCCACCAATTCTTGATCGCAGTGAGGATTTACCCCCTTTTACTTTTGGATTTCAACCCAACGGAAGCAAATAGTCGGCTAGTCGGCTGGATGTTTTTCGCAGATTCAAACTCAGCAGTCGCGAAATCCCTTTCAGAATCTGGATGCCGATATAGGGATGTTTTCCTAAGATCTGATTGAAGGAAGTTCGAGTTAAGGTGATTAAGGTTGCATTGGTATGAGCCCGGACAGAAGCCGACCGCAGAAACTCGTCTATGAGGGCCATCTCACCGATGGAACTGTTGTACCGCAATTTGCAAAGGACCACCTCTTTTCCGTTCTCCGCTTTCTTGATGACCTCCAATTGCCCATCAGCCACAGAACAGACGTAGTCCCCGATAGCTCCCTCGCTAAATATTATATCGCCGGCGTTCACAACGATATGATTCATATATTCTGAAATATGCTCCAAATCCATGATATTCAGATTTTTAAATATCGGCATGCCAACAAGAAAATCGAACACCTTTTTTGACGACGAATCGGTTAGTTTTATCGGCTCCTTCATAATCTTGACCCATCCTTTCATAATTTGCATTCAGTTCCCCGTTGGCGTAGCGCCTGGTTTGGGGATATGCATAAGCTGAATATCGGCAATATCGCTTTTATTATTTAATCGAATATGAATCATGGGCACGGACTGAGTTGACAAAAAGGGTGATAAGGTAAAGTCGATAATATCAGGGGGGGGGTAATCCGCTATTGAATTATTTGAGGGGTCGGGGAGTTTTTCTTTCAATCCGCTGAAATCGCTGAATCAATGGTCAGCAGCGTAATCGTGCACTGTTTGAATGCATTAGGGGTCGTTAAGAAAGCGCCAACCCAATCTTGATGGTTGCTTTAGAGCTGCAATCAAACAATGGTTTTTTGTTTCAATAACTTGCCGGCGCTTTCTTTACGAACCCTTATAAATGAGTTTGCACGATGGAGTCGCTGAGTATTGA
>CAYSUA010000372.1:0-6381 GCA_964433795.1 uncultured Desulfobacteraceae bacterium
AAATCAAATTGGACAGGAAATCAAGTATCAGATAGTGGGTTGGATACTTTTTATTATATGTGCCATTTTCTTCATAGCATCAAGCTTGAAAAATTATGATACTTTGACATTCATAGGTAGTGTCAGCTTCTTAATTGCCTGTATAGTTTTTCTTATACCGCTGGTTAGGCCAAATAAAAAAGCGAAGAATGATACAAAAACACATGATGATAAAAAATCAGGGGAAAAGAGGATTATCGCATCTTAATTATTTATTATTCGATCCAACAAAACAGTTAATATTTAAGATGCGATAGCTTCTCGATAGCTTTTTACCTTTGAACCCTAAACCCGTGAACGGTTACCGGTAACGTATGTACCGGTTCTATCAACTCAGGGCTTCCACAAAACGTTTCAGTGCATCTTCCTCTCTCAAAGCTTCTATGAGACGGTCCAGTTCCGTTCCGCTATTGTAAGGTGCAATGCCGACCCGCACCAGTCCGCCCCGATCCAAAAGCCCCAGCCTTTCAACCAAGCGGATGGCATAGAAATGACCGCTCCAGACAAACAGCCCTCTGTTTCCCAGATATTTAGCTACCTGATCCGCGGTGTACCCCTCGTAAGTTAAAGAGATGGTGGAGGTGCGGGGATGTCCAGGGGCCGGGCCATAAAGGGTTGCTTTGGGAATATGGGATGTGATGGCCTCGATTAAATACCCGGTCAGTGCCGCTTCGTAGTTTTCAAAGGCCCGCAGCCCGGCTATGATCTGATTCCTCCGGTTTCCTTTCAAATCCCCGGTTTGTCCATCAAATTCATTTCCGAATTTCAGGCCGATGTCCGCAATAAATTCCACCGCCGCGGAGGCGCCGGCAATCCCCTCGTGATGGAGGGTGCCGGTTTCGATCATATACGGCGGAGACTTGTGCTGAGTTCGAAGATTTAAGGGGGTCAGCCGGCTCAGCACCTCTTTTTTAGCATACATCACCCCGATGTGGGGTCCAAAAAATTTATAGGCGGAGCACAAAAGAAAATCCGCATCCAGTTTTTTAACATCAAGGGGGCCGTGGGCCGCGTAATGAACAGCGTCCACCACCACAATAGCACCTACCTCGTGAGACATTTGAATTATTTTTTGAACATCGCTGATGGTCCCCACCCCGTTACAGGCATAATTTACTGCCACCACCTTCGGCTTTTTTAAGAGTTTGTTCCGGAGATCTTCCATATCGAGGGTACAGGTGTTGATATCCATGGCGACATCCGCCACGTCAATACCCCGATCCTGTAACTGCAGCCAGGGCCCCCGGTTGGCTTCGTGGTCCAATTCAGTGATCAGCACTGTATCCCCAGGCGTCAACTGCCGCACCAGGGCTTGAGCCAGAGCAAAATTCAGCGTGGTCATGTTGGCACCGAAGACGACCTCATCCCAACTGCAATTGAAAAAGTCGGCAAAGATACCCCGGGCATCTTGAATCATGGCGGATGTGTTTTGCGCTGTTTCAAACTGATGCCCCTCATTGGCGTTCATGTTGACAAGATAATGTTTTACGGCTGCAATCACGGATTCCGGCACCTGATAGCCGCCGGGACCGTCAAGATAGGCGACAGGGTAACCGTTGACTTCTCTTTTTAAAGCCGGAAACTGTTTTCTCACGTATTCGTACAACTGATCATTCATTTCCAAATCCTTTTTTCCTTTTAAAGATAAAAAACAGGACAATCCTGCTAAATGTTTCGGCGTCCAGGCTCGCACCTCCAACCAAGGCGCCGTCGATATCCGGCATTTACATCAGTTCTCCGATGTTATTCGGTTTGACGCTACCCACATGCAGTATTCTGACAGGTTTAGCAAGTATATTCTCAAATGCTTTTACAATGACCGACCGGGCAAACTGATGTGCTCCTGGTGCCTTGCATCATATTATCGTAAGAGGTATTGAACGGAGAAAAATATTTAAAGACGACGGTGATCGTATTGATTTTCTGGACCGTCTAGGGAAGGTGCTCTCAGAAACTGACACAAACTGCTTTGCATGGGCCCTGATTCCCAACCACTTTCACCTTCTACTGCGCACGGGTGCTTACCCGCTTGCCACTGTTATGCGAAGACTTCTAACCGGGTATGCAATGAGCTTTAACCGACGATATCACCGAAGCGGCCAACTTTTTCAGAACAGGTACAAATCGATTCTCTGCCAAGAAGATGCATATTTACTTGAACTTGTTCGTTATATCCACCTTAATCCGATTCGGGCCAAACTTGTGACGGACATTAAAACCCTGGACAAATATCCATTTTGCGGGCACGCCGTTGTCATCGGAAAAAAGAAAAACGATTGGCAAGATGCTGCTTATGTTCTGAAACTGTTCAGTGACAAGATACCAACTGCCCGACGCCGTTATAGAATATTCGTTGAGAAAGGTATCCAGGACGGAAAGCGCCCTGAACTCACCGGAGGTGGACTGATCCGCAGCATCGGCGGCTGGTCGGTGATCAAGTCTCTTCGCCGGGCCGACATTCACTTTAAGAGTGATGAGCGTGTGCTGGGTGATTCTGATTTCGTTGAGAGGGTTTTAAAGGTTGCTGATGAGTCTTTTGAACGCAAATATCGACTACAGTCACAAGGCTATGATATGGATAGACTCGCCGGCAGGGTGGCAGAGATTTTTTCCATTAAACCGGAAGAAATATTTCAAGCCGGAAAACAACCGCTGAAAGTCAAAGCGAGGAGTCTTTTCTGCTACTGGGCTGTGAGAGAGATGGGGCTTACAATGACGGCTTTGGCCTTAAAGCTCAATATTACGCAACCGGCAGTCAGTATTAGTGTTCAACGCGGAGAGCGAATAGCAGCAGAAAACAGTTTTTCTCTATTGGATGAATAGAATTTTATAATTTAATGGGCGTCCTGCATCACCACGCATCATTTCCCGGTCGGAGGGATTAACCATGACACGTGTCCAAGAACAAACGCTATCGCCACCATCGTTTGAAAGGCATCTGCTTCACTATGGCCGCGATTTCTTGGGGAAATTGATCGTTCGCGCGGAGGGATCGTATCTCTTCACGGAGGACGGTCGTGCGATCCTGGATTTCTCCTCCGGTCAAATGTGCGCCACCATCGGCCACAACCACCCGAAGATCGTGGAAGCCATGGCGAGGGCCGGTCAGACGGTCATTCATCTGGACAGCACGATGCTGTCACCGGCTGTGATCGATCTTGCGGCCCGCCTCTGCGATTTGCTTCCCCGGCCGCTCGGCAAAGTTCAACTGCTGAATACCGGCGGCGAAGCGAATGAGGCCGCGTTAAGGCTTGCCAAGATCGCGACCGGGCGGTTCGAGATTATTGGAATGACGGGTTCCTGGCATGGGACGACGACAGGCGTCGCTTCGGCGACGTATGCCCACGGCCGGAAGAAATATGGGCCGGCGATGCCCGGTTCGCTGGCCATCCCGTCGCCCAATTGTTTTCGCTGTCCCATCCGGCACTGCGTCGATCGGTGCGACATGGCCTGCCTTGACGTCGGTTTCGATATGATCGATGTGACGTCGGTTGGAGAGGAGGCAGCGGTGATCGTCGAGCCGATCCAAAGTGCCGGCGGTATCATCGTTCCGCCACAGGGCTATCTTGGGCGCTTAAGAGAACTTTGCGATCAACGTGGCATCCTTCTTATACTCGACGAAGCTCAAACCGGATTGGGTCGCGTCGGGGAACTCTTCGCTTTCGAAAGAGAAGGGGTCATCCCGGATATTCTGACGCTGTCGAAAACCCTTGGCGGCGGGCTACCGCTCTCAGCTGTTGTCGCTTCTGACAGCGTGGCGGAGACGGCCCGAGAGCGCGGTTTTTCACACTACACTTCACATGCGTCCGACCCGCTCACCGCGACCGTCGGGCTCGCTGTGGTGGAGGTGATCCTCGGCGAGAAACTTACCGAACGCGCCGCCGACGTCGGCCGATACCTGAAGGACCGTCTCTGTGAACTCCAACGCCGTCACGAAGCAATTGGAGACGTTCGCGGCCGTGGCCTTCTTCTGGGTGTAGAGATCGTTACCGATCGAACGACACGAAAACCGGGGCATACGCTGATCAAAGCGCTCACGGAGCGATGCTTTGCGCTTGGTCTCAATATCAACCGAGTCGGCGGTCCGCACACCGTATGGCGGATCGCGCCGCCCCTTACGATCTCCCTAGAGGAAGTCGATCAAGCGATTGATATCATGGACCAAGCCTTCAAAGAGATTCCTCCGACTGCACGACCGTGAGATCGGGTCGATAGAGACTGCAAGCGCGTTGCCGCTGAAGGCCACGTTATCTTAAAACCAAAATATTTTAATTGACATATATGCATATTTAATACATATTAATGCATATGAGAACGACACTAAACATTGATGACCGGATATTGGAAAAGGCGTCGCGGCTGACAGGCGTTAAGGAGAAAACCTCTTTAGTGCGACTTGGCTTAGAAGCTTTAATCGCCCGCGAAAGCAGCAAGCGACTGGCTAAACTTGGCGGAACCGAAAATAATCTGCGTTCCATTCCAAGACGAAGATCTGCCTAAACCAACGATGGTCCTTGTTGACACTTCAATTTGGGTTATCCATCTGCGCCAAGGCAGCCGGAAGCTTGAAAAGCTGTTAATGGATGCAGAAGTTATGTGCCATCCATTTATCATTGGCGAACTCGCCTGTGGTAATCTGAAAAATCGGAACGAAATCATTTCCTTACTCCAGTCCCTTCCAATGGCTCCGACGATTGAATTTGACGAATTCCTATTTTTTATTGATCGAAATCACCTAATGGGAAAAGGTGTTGGGTTCGTCGATATCCACCTTTTAGCGTCTGCTCAGCTGACAGGAATACCACTGTGGACAGCAGATAAAAGGCTAAAACCTGCGGCAGATCAACTTGTATTGACCCTTTGAATGACTCCTCTAAATCAAACGGCTTCCCCTGTTGTGGATTGACAAATCTATATTTTTGAACCATAATAACTCATATGACATATATGGTTACAAATCCTATCAAGGATGGAGGTACAGTATGCAAAGGACAGTTGATGTTACCACTGCACGTCGGCAATTCGGTACATTGCTTGATGAAGTGTTTTATAAAGGAGATGTTATTACTATTGAAAGGAAAGGGAAACCTTTAGCTCGCTTGGTTCCTGCAAATACAGAGAGTCCTTACCAGGCCCAGACTCCCCTTGATTCAGAAAAGCAGCGTTTACTTGATCGGTTACACAGTCTACCGACCCTTTCAATCAATGAAGATCCTACAGAAGTTTTACGACAAATTCGTTCACAAAGACGAATACAGGCAATAAAGAACCATGAATAATATAATTGTACCGGATGCTAACGTTTTTCTAGAAATGATATACGGGCGTCCCTTACAGGCGACAGCCAGACAGTTGATATCTCATGCGATTACAAATGAAATTCAACTTGTAGCGCCAAGTTTGTTGTTAGATGAAATAACAGAGGTTCTTTGTGGGAATTTAGATAATTTGCAGAAAGTTCAACAGCATCTTCTCTATCTTGAACAATTGGTAAACGAAAAAGCATTGCTGGTTGTCGTTCCGAATCTTGCTATCAGAATGAAAGCTATTGAAATCGCTCGCACGGGAAATCCGAAGAGTGGTTATCCTGAACTCAGCGATTCTTTATATCATGCCTTAGCAATCGTAAACGATGCGATATTCGTTACCAATGATTCCAAGCATGTTGCCAAGGTTAATATATTTGGTCATGTGGAAAAACTGGCTGATTATCAAAAAGTTTTTAAACGAATTGTGTGAGGCTTGGCAAAGCAGATAGGGATAGGGACGCCTCTCTCAACACTAATAGTATTATTTTCAATCTGTCAATCTTTCGGGATCTTCCCGATAGACATCGTTTCCATTATCCATTCGGCTGAAGCTCCATGCCGATAGCGCCCCGAGCCCCCCGAGCATCCAAAAAGCCGGGAGATAACTGCCGGCGAGCCCGACAACCGCCGAAAACGCAAGCGGTCCCGCTACCAACCCGATGTAGGTAAACGACAGCGCGCCGCCAGTGGCAAACCCGACCCGGCCGTCGGGAGCGTGCCGCGCGATTTCAGACAAGAACACCCCGTACCAGCCCGAACTTCCGAGGCCGGCCAGCGCACACACCACCACCAACACCGAGTAGCCGGTCCGGGGTGTGAGCATCGCGGTCAATCCGGACCCCACCAGACCCAGCGCAGCGATCGCCACCAGGATCGTCCGTGCGCATTGTATTCGATCCACCAACCAACCCAAGACCACCCGGGACACCGCACCGGTGGTTTGCAGCACCGCGAACAACACGCCGGCTTTCGTTAATGTGAGTTCAACCCCCTCAACTAGAAACGCCACCGTCAAGGCCTGAAAGCACGAGTG
>CAYSUA010000373.1:0-6361 GCA_964433795.1 uncultured Desulfobacteraceae bacterium
TTGTTGGTGTGCTAAACACTAAACACCAAATACTAAACACTCTCGTAAAAAACTCATTTTTCTAACTTTTTACGAAGCCATCAATATTCAATTCTCAATTCTCAATATTCAATATTCAATTATTTAATCGGAGGAAATAAATGGCTAGTATTAATAAGATCGGTGTTGTCGGTGCCGGAAACATGGGGAGCGGAATCGTTCAGAAACTCGCCCAGGAAGGCATCCCGGTGGTGATGGTGGATATCAAAGATGAATTTGTGGAAAAGGGAATGAGCACCATTAAAACGTTGCTTCATGAGGGCATCGAGCGCAAAATCTTTACGCAAGAGCAGGTGGATGAAATTCTCTCCCGTATTACCGGCACAACAGACCTCAATGCCGTATCTGATGCGGATATCGTCATAGAAGCCGTGTTTGAAGATAAAGGTGTAAAAACAGAGGTGTTCAAAAAGCTGGATGATATCTGTTCGGATCATACCATTCTCGCTACCAATACTTCGAGCTTCTATGTAAAAGAGTTTGCAGAAGTAACGAATCGCCCGGATCGATTTGTCGGACTCCATTATTTCTACCATCCGGCCAAAAACCGGCTTCTTGAAATAATCCCCCATGATACCACCAGTCGGGAAACCGTGGAAAAATCTCTTCTTGCTGCAAAGCTTCATGGAAAAACATCGATTGTTGTCAAAGATGCTCCTGGGTTTGTGGTAAACCGCTTCTTTGTTCCTTTTTTAAACGAGGCAGCCCGTATTCTGGAAGAAGGGGTAGCCGATATTCCGACCATTGAAGAAGCGGGAAAACGTGCATTTAAAACAGGAATGGGGCCGTTTCAGTTGATGAATATCACCGGTGTCCCCATCGCCTTTCATGCATCGACAACTTTATATAATGAACTGGGTGACTTTTA
Source organism: uncultured Desulfobacteraceae bacterium (assembly GCA_964433795.1). GTDB lineage: Bacteria > Desulfobacterota > Desulfobacteria > Desulfobacterales > SURF-15 > DUZK01. The sequence continues at coordinate 908 of CAYSUA010000373.1, forward strand.
TAAGCCGGCTGAAAGTCTGAAACAACAGGTAGAAAAGGGGGAAAACTGGAGCCTTGAAGGAGATGTTGATGACACAAAAGTTGAAAGCGTTATGGACCGCTTCCACGGCGTCTGCTTCGGAATAGCTGCAGCCTTGGTGGATGAAGGCGTGGCCTCCATCGAAGATACCGACAGGGGAGCAAAAATAGGTCTTCGATGGGCATTGGGTCCATTTGAAATTATCAATAGCGTCGGAATCGGCAAAGCATACGAAGACGTTGAAGCCATCACCAAAAAATATAATGATTTTAAAATGCCCGGACTTCTGGAAAAACAGAAAGAACTGGGAAAAGGTTTCGATTTTCAGTTTGTCGACCTTACTGTAAAAGGAAATATGGCCTATATCACCTTGAATCGGCCCGAGGCCATGAATGCACTGAATGAAACGGTTGTAAAACAACTTGGGGAAAAATTTTCAGAAGCAGAGAATAAACCGGATGTCAAAGCGATTGTTTTTCAGGGAGCCGGCAAGGCATTTATTGCGGGAGCGGATATCCGATACTTTGTGGAGAAGATAAAGTCGAATCAGATTCCGGATATTGAATCGTTTACCCGAAAAGGGCATGAAATATTTTTGCAGATTGAAAACTCTCCGAAACTGACCATCGCTTTGTTGGACGGGCTCTCCCTCGGCGGCGGAAGCGAACTTGCATTAGCATGTCAGGCAATTGTTGCAACACCGGACGGATCTTTCGGTTTTCCTGAGACCGGAATCGGTATCTTCCCGGGTCTCGGCGGCATGCTTCGGACAGCCGGTCAGGTGGGCAAAGAACTAGCCAAATACTATGCATTTACAGGAATTCCGTTCAATGCCAGGGACGCAGCCGATCTCGGCATCGTTACAAAGTTGGTTGAGCCTGCGGACGTGGATAACGCAGTAGAGGCATTGATCGCAGAAGGAAAACCGGATAAGTATCGACAGCGGGAAATCCCTGAACGTTTTAAACCGCTTGCCCGGATTTTTAGCGGTGACAATGTTGAGAAATTTCTTTCAGGAAGTATTCCGGAAGACTGCGACCCGGAGCTTGCTCAAAAGACGGCAAAAATCGTCGGTTATAAAGCCCCTATCGCAATAAAAATTGCAAACGAGATCGTAGATGAGCAAGAGGGCAAGACCACAGCCGAAGCCGTTGAAATAGAACTCGGGCGACTGGTTGAAATTTTCTCGACCGAAGACGCCCTGGAGGGCTTATCATCGCTCGGAAGGAAACGACCAGAGTACAAAGGTAGGTGATATAGGTTTCATTAGGTTTTTCGAATCGGTTAATCAGTTTTTGGGTTTAACTCGAGTGGAGTGTTGGAGTTATGGAGTATTGGAGTGTTGCAAAAGAAAAACTGGGGATTGAACCATTACTCCATCAATCCAGTTCTCCAATACTCCGAATATACCAGAGATTGAAATTCTTAAATATTCAATTTTCAATCTTCAATCTTCAATTATAGAAGGAGTAGCACCATGACCATGACAGCCTGGCAGATGATAGAACCCAACAAACCACTTCAACGAGTAGAGCTACCAATACCGGAGCCTGGAGAAGGTGAAGTCCTGCTCCGTGTGGCCGGATGCGGCGTTTGCCATACCGACTTGGGATTCTTTTATGACGGTGTGCGAATCCGATCAGAGTTTCCGCTTGTTCTCGGGCATGAAATCAGCGGTATTGTCGAATCGGTAGGAAACGGTGCTGAACAATGGGCGGGCAAGGCGGTCATCGTCCCGGCTGTAATGCCTTGCGGGACCTGCGATGTCTGCAATAGAGATATGGGGAATATTTGTGCGGTTCAGAAGATGCCCGGAAATGATATCCAGGGCGGATTTGCCAGCCACATCATTGTACCGGCCCAAAACCTTTGTGAAGTGCCGGTAGATGAAGAAAACAAACCAAAGGGAGAATCCGGAGTAAGCCTGGCAGAGCTTTCCGTAATCGCAGACGCATTAACAACCCCTTATCAAGCCATAAAAGACTCGGGACTTTCTGAAGCGGATACGGCCATTTTTGTCGGGGTTGGCGGGGTTGGTGGATTTGGAACGCAAATCGCAAAGGCTTTCGGCGCCTCGGTTATAGCCATCGATATTGATCAAAAAAAATTGGATGCCCTATCCTCCTATGTTGACGTGACGTTTAATGCCAAGGAGATGCCGTTTAAGGATCTCCGTAAGGAAGTTTCCGGTTTTGTTAAATCACAAGGTCGCCGTCGGACAGAATGGAAAATATTTGAAACCTCGGGTACTGCTGCCGGACAAAAAACCGCATTCGGTCTGCTGACCTATGGGGCGCATTTGTCTGTTGTGGGTTTTACCATGGACACGGTTGAAATCAGGCTGTCGAATTTGATGGCCTTCCATGCGACCGCAATGGGCAACTGGGGATGTCTACCGAAATACTATCCACCGACTCTTGATTTGGTTTTGAGCGGTAAAGTTCAACTCAGTCCGTTTGTAAAAACTTATCCTTTAGACGAAATCAATGAAGTTTTTGAAACCGTACATAACCGTAAGCTCCTTGAGCGCGCGATTATGGTACCCTAGGTAATTGAAGATTTTCAATTGAAGATTGAATATTTAAGGAAAAAACTTGTATATAATCTTGATCGGCTGATTCAATTATTCAGTTTTTAATTAAAATCGGGGAGCAGAGCGACTTCCACAAATTGTCAATAATCAATATACAATATTCAATACAGAGGATTTTTCCATGCACAAGTTATTAAGCAAAGATACGGGCAGTCAGTTATTGCTTTTGGGAAACGAAGCCATCGCCAGAGGTGCTATCGAGGCGGGGGTGAGGATAGCGAGCACCTATCCGGGAACCCCGTCATCGGAGATTTCAAACAACCTCTTTCAAGTATCGCAGGAAAGCGATCTCTATTTTCAGTTTTCCACCAACGAAAAGGTGGCGCTTGAAGTAGTCGCAGCCGCAGCCAATTCAGGGGTTCGAAGCCTTGCCATCATGAAACATGTGGGGGTGAACGTGGCTGCCGATGCTCTGATGACACTTGCTTATGTGGGAGTAAAGGGAGGGCTTGTCATTATCAGTGCTGATGATCCTTATATGTTCTCAAGTCAAAACGAACAGGACAATCGCTACTATGGGAAGCTTTCCGGGCTTCCCATCCTAGAGCCATCTTCGGTGACCGAAGCCAAAGAGATGATCATTGATGCGTTTAATATTTCCGAAACACTGAAGGAGCCGGTCATTTTCCGCACCACAACCCGGATCAACCACTCCACCGGCATCGTGGAGCTGAATAATATCGTCCCCCCGATCCCTAAAGGTGACTTTGTAAAAGATCCCTTCAATTATGTGACGGTTCCTGCAGTATCCAGAAAACTTCATGTAAAGCTTTTGGAAAACATCAAGCAGGCAGAATCCCTGTCGGATAATTCCCCCTATAACCGCATCAGCGGCAGCGGAAGCTTCGGTATCGTCACAAACGGGGTCAGCTTCGGATATGTTTCCGATGCGCTGAGTGATTTAAACACACAAGATAAAATTAAAGTGTTTCGTGTTGGATTCTCCCACCCCATGCCCAAGGAAAAGATTCTATCGTTCCTGAAAGACCTGGAAAAGGTATTGATCGTGGAGGAGGGAGAACCGTACATGGAAGAGGCGGTTAAAGCCTTCGCGCAGGAAGCGGGACTTACCCTTCCCATTCGTGGGAAAGGAGAAAACTTCTTTTCCAGGCTGTACGAGTTTGACCCGGGTACAGTCCGAAAAGTGATCTCAGACTATTTCGATATCCCGTATTCCCCCCCGGAAACCGTCGATCTTGCTGATATTCCGGAAATCCCGGCAAGACCCCCAAACCTCTGTGCAGGATGTTCTCACCGGGCTACATTTTATGCAATTAAAAAAGCCGCCGAAGGAACCGATACGGTCTGCCCCACTGATATCGGCTGCTACACCTTAGGGTTTTTACCTCCGCTTTCCATGGGGGATTTTCTTATCTGTATGGGGTCTTCAGTGGGATCGGGATGCGGGTTTTCGGCGGTGACCGATAAGAAGGTCATTTCTTTTATCGGAGATTCCACCTTTTTCCATTCTGGTATACCGGGGCTTATTAATGCGGTGTTTAACAACCACAATTTAACTCTGGTCATATTGGATAACGGAACTACCGCTATGACCGGACATCAGCCAAATCCGGGGGTAGACATGGCGGCCATGCAGTACGCAGGCTTCGGGCAGGTATCCATCGAGCCGATGGTAAGAGCCTGCGGGGTTCAGCATGTGGAAGTGATCGAGCCTTACAAGGTTAAGAAAAGCATCTCGGCTATCAAGGAGGCTCTTAATTTTGAAGGAGTATCGGTTGTGATATCCCGGGAGGCTTGTGCGCTTTTAGTAAAAGGATTTAAAAAGAAACCCACCCGTGCATTTCATGTGAGTGGGAAATGTAAAAACCATAGAGACTGCATTAACGAGTTGGCCTGTCCGGCATTTTTCATAGATGGGGAAGAAGTAAAGATCGATCCGGTACAGTGTACGGGTTGTGCCGTATGTGCCCAGGTGTGTCCCGAAAATGCGATATTGCCGGTTAAGGAAGCCTAAAACAAAGGGCATAGAGTAAAACGTATTGAGACACTCTTTGCTCTATGCGCTATGCAAATTCCGAGTCTTTCGAAATAATGAGACAAAATTGAAAAAGGAATCAACTTTATGAAACCTATCCGGTTGGTGATTGTAGCAGTAGGGGGTCAGGGAAATCTTCTGGCCTCAAGTGTGTTGGGAGAAGCCGCCCTTTTGGCCGAGGTGGAAGTGAAAATGAGCGAGATCCACGGCATGGCCCAGCGGGGCGGAGTTGTGGAATCTGCAATCGTGTTTGGGGATGCCCAGAGCACTATCATATCAAACGGAGAAGCCGATGTTCTGTTAGGGTTTGAACCATCAGAAACGTTGAGGGCGCTAAACAAATGCAATGGGGATACAGTGGTGATCACAAACCTGTCACCGCTGCCGCCTTTTACCGTGGCCATCGGGCGGGGGGTCTATCCGGATATAGATAAAATGAAAGGATTGATCCAACCCAAGGTATCCCGTTTGATTGCCTTTGATGCCCAGACCCTGGCGAAAGAAGCCGGTAACGTGTTGGCTGTAAATATGGTGCTTTTGGGGGCACTGATACAGACCGGGATTGTTCCGGTAACTTCCGACCAGGTACATACTGCCATAAAAACCCGAACGAAACCGGCTTTTTTGGAGTCCAATCAAAAGGCGTTTGAACTCGGGTTTGCGGCAGCAGGACATGCCGGTTGAAGCGAAGCGGAAATCCCGTTTTATCGGGGAAAAAACAAATAACAAATAATATCCAATGACCGAAATTCAAAATTCGAAACCATTACATCATTTCGAAGAAAAAAATTCCCAAACCTGTTTGGATCATTGAATATTGTAATTTGAGATTTATTTGTAATTTGGT
>CAYSUA010000374.1:0-6335 GCA_964433795.1 uncultured Desulfobacteraceae bacterium
CGGGAAAAGGGCCATTTATGGATGGACACTAATTATATCCGCGTTAGTGGTTCAATAGCAATCTCTTTTCCCGTCATCCCCTCATTTATAGTCTGAATATATTCATTGATCTGCTCAAGACAATGCGGTTCCAATTAGAAATTTGTTTTCAAGGCAAATTACTTGACATTCCTCAATCGCTTCGATAATAGATACTCAACGTCAATAAAAGAGAGGATCGAAAGTAAGTGTTACACACCCTTTTTAGCAGCTTTTTTGGATTTTATTATTATTGCTGATCCATATTAGTCTGCCTGGGGTGCGCTAAAAAAACCAAAAAATTAAAAGCCGTGGGCAGACAAAGCCTACGGCTTTTTTATTCTTATAGGAGAAAAAAATGAAAAAAACCTACGACCTGCATGTTAAAGGATTTGAACCCCTCATCTCTCCCAATGCGCTGAATGAAGAAATCCCGATCTGTGATAACGCCTACCAGACGGTGGTCTCATCCAGGAAAACCATCCAGGCGATACTCAACAGAGAAGATCGGCGTCTGCTCGTTGTGGTGGGGCCATGCTCCATCCATGATGAAAGGGCGGCTTTCGAGTATGCTGAACGGTTAAACAGTTTAAAACAAGAGGTAGCGGAAACCCTGTTTGTCGTAATGCGGGTCTATTTTGAGAAACCGAGAACAACTGTGGGCTGGAAAGGATTGATCAACGACCCTTGTATGGATGGCAGTTGCGACATAATGGGAGGTCTTAGAAAGGCGCGAAAGATGTTATTGGATATCACGGAAATGGGGTTGCCCACGGCAACGGAAATGTTGGATCCCATTACTCCTCAATATATTGCGGGCCTGGTCTGCTGGTCTGCCATCGGGGCCAGAACCATAGAATCCCAAACTCACCGGGAGATGGCCAGCGGTTTATCCATGCCCATCGGATTCAAGAACAGCACCGATGGCGGACTGACAACAGCGCTAAATGCCATGCTGGCTGCAGGAGCACCCCAGAATTTTCTGGGAATCGATCAAGACGGCCGAACCAGTGTTGTGAAAACCACCGGAAATCCATGGGCTCATTTGGTGCTCCGTGGGGGAAAGCGGCCCAATTACGATTCCGTGAGTATTTCGGAAGCAAAGAGCATGCTTAAGGAGAAAGGACTACCTGAAACGATCATGGTGGACTGCTCCCACTCCAATTCCAGAAAAAAGTATGAGGGTCAGGCCGTGGTCTGGAAAGATGTTATTAATCAGCGCCTGGACGGAAATCATGACATCATCGGTTTGATGCTGGAAAGCAATCTGAATGAAGGGAATCAAAAGATTAACGGTGATCTTGAGTGCCTGGAATACGGGGTCTCCGTAACCGATGCATGTGTTTCATGGGAAACCACGGAAAAACTCCTATTAACTGCAAATGAACAGTTGCTTAGTCATTTCAAGGGAGATTCAACGAAATTGGAAACAAATGGCAAAAGACGTTATGTCATAGGCTAACAATGAACTACCCTGCAGTTTGCTGCGGGGTATCAAGAATCCAGAATACAGAATCCAGGAGTCAGTATAACACCCTTACATTTAATTACACCTATCTGCTTCTTGCTTTCTTCTGCATTCTGACTTCCGGCTCCTGAATTCTATACGCCGAATGCTTGGCGCACAAGATAGTCACTGCATATTTCGCCGCCCCGATGGGCGGGATCTTCGCTTCGCTGCGACAAGCTGCGGGGAATTAAATCCTGAAAATATTAAAGCAACTCACTGATATTACTTGGTCTTTATATAATCAAATAATATCATCGCTTGGAATTTGCTCCATATCATTCCCCTTCGCCAAAAGTGAATCCTCGCGGTTCTCTATTCTTTCTTATCAAATTTTAGGTGTCCCATTATTTGGGTTCTTGACGTAAAAATTACATTCCGATATATTGTCTTGAATTCATAGAGAATTTTTGTTGTTTCGATCTAAAAGAGAATCCGCAGTCAAGTCCATCCCGATATTATGAGAATGAACCAATTAAATGGACTGCGCTCTCAGATGGTTGGGGTTAAGAAAATGAGGTTTATCCGGAATCACATTGGGGTCTTGCTTTTACTTCTTATAATTCCCCTTCTACTATCATGTGCTTCCAACAAGAAGATGACGGTCGGTGCTACGGCCTTGCTGTTGGAAGATGTGGTAAAATCTTCTTCCAGACAATCCGACCTGAGGGTGATTCAGGCAGGCATGCCTGCCTATCTCATGTTGATGGGCGGAATGGTTGAGGCGTGGCCGGAGAATGAGCGGCTGTTAATTGCCGCTGCACAGGGCTATGCATCCTTTGCATCGGCTTTTGCAGAAGACCAGGAATACGCGGTCGTTCTTTACGGTAAAGCCAAGAATTATGCATTAAGATCTCTGGTACAGAGGGGACTTAAAAACCCGAGCGGCACCACCTTTGAAGATTTAGAAAAAGGTCTCGAAAGTCTTGGAAAAGAGGATGTTCCTTATCTGTTCTGGGCTGCCTCATGCTGGGGAAGCTGGATCGGATCAAACATGAATTCAATGGAGGCGCTGGCTGAACTGCCCAGGGTAGAACTGATGATGAGACGGGTGCTTGAGCTTGATGAAGCGTTCTACTACGGTGGTCCGCATATCTTTATGGGCATGTGGTATGCGATCCGGCCGAAAGTGGCCGGTGGAAACCTCGATAAATCCAGGAACCATTTTCAAAGCGCCATCAAATTCGGTCAAGGAAAGTTTTTAATGGCCTATGTTTATTATGCGGAGAATTACGCAAGGAGGGCTTTTGATCGGAAACTTTTTGAATCCGTGCTTCAGAAAGTTCTCGATACACCGGCCGATGTCCTACCCGATTTGACCCTTCTAAACAGTGTGGCCCACAAAAAGGCAAAGGAAATGCTGGACCGTGTTGAAGAATATTTTTAGGCAGGAGTGAATGAAATGGGCAGATTAAATGTTTTAAAAATCATGGGCCTTGGTCTTATTGTTCTCGTCCTTTTGAATTCAACGACTCTTGGAGCTCAAAAGAAAGTTGTTATTAAAATTGCCACTATCGCTCCGGACGGAAGTGCCTGGATGCAGCTTTTCAATGAATTAAATGCAGACTTGAAGGCAAAGACCGATAACCGGATTCGCTTCAGGATATACCCCGGGGGAGTCTTGGGGGACGAGAAGGATATGCTGAGGAAGATGTATATCGGTCAAATACATGGCGCCGCGTTACTGGCACCGGGCCTTTCGACGTTAATGAAAGACATAAACGTAACTCAAGTTCCTTTCCTTTTTGAAACCTATGATGAGGTCGATTATGTTTTGACCAAAATGGACGCCTTTTTCAAAAAGGGTTTTGAAAACAAGGGCTATGTTCTGATGGGCTGGTCTGAGGGCGGATTCGTGCGCATGATGTCTACTGTTCCCATAAATACCTTGTCCGAGTTGAAAAAGGCAAAAGTGTGGACCTGGGAGGATGCACCCATTGCACAAGCTATATTTGATGAAGCTAAAATCTCCGCTATTCCGCTCTCAATCCCGGATGTGCTTTTAGGGCTTCAGACCGATATGATTCAGGTGGTTTATGCCCCGCCCGCAGGAGCCATTTCTCTGCAATGGTTTGTGAAGACAAAATATATGACGGATGTCCCATTGATGTATCTGGCAGGCGGAATCGTCATAAAAAAGAAGGTATTAAATGCAATACCCAAGGCGGATCTGCAATTAATAACGGAAAGTATTGATCGCTACATGCCCAAAATGAAAGCTGTAATCCGAAAACAAAATCACGAAGCCATCACGGTGATGGAAAAGCACGGTGTGAAAATACTCAAACCTGCCAGAGAAGAGATTGAGGAATTCAAAGCGCTGTCCAGTGCGGCAATGCAGCGTTTGGGAAACAAGGTCTTGTCTAAGGACGTCTTAAATGAAGTGTATGGTCATCTGGAGGCGTATCGGAAGGAAAAGAAGTGATGGACGCATGGGATCGGCTGGATGAATGGTTGGGGAAATTGGAGCAATTTCTCCTGGCAATTTTTTTGAGCCTTATGATCCTGGTGGCTTTTTGGCAGATTGTACTCCGGAATCTCTTCACCACGGGAATACCCTGGGGTGATACGCTCGTCAGGTATCTGGTTCTATGGGTCGGTTTTATCGGAGCAGCCCTTGCTGCCCGTGAGGGCAAACACATTAAAATCGATGTGGCTTTACAATGGATACCTGGTGTCGGAAGCGTTCTTGTCCAGTTTATAACCAAACTGTTTTCCGCTTTTGTCTGTGGCGTTCTAACGGTTGCCGCCTATAATTTTATTCAAAACGAAGCGATGATGGGCGACATCTCTGCATTAGGGTGCCCTGTCTGGTTCTTGCAACTGATCATCCCCATCACCTTCGCACTCATGACGTTGCGTTTCGGCTTTAAATCGTTCAGGGAGCTTTCAACCATTTTTAAAAACAGTTGAACCGTTAATCATGAATCTAATTGTCGCTTCTGTTATTGTGCTTCTCCTGATGCTTTTCGGGGTTCCCATTTTTGTGGTCATCTCCGGCTTTGCACTCTATCTATTCTACACCAGTCAGATCGATCTTTCGGCCGTCATCATTGAAATGCACCGAATGGCCACCACCCCCTTGCTGGTAGCCATTCCATTGTTTACATTTGCCGGATATCTCCTTTCGGAAAGCAACGCGCCCAAAAGATTGATACGGCTTTCGGATGCAATGTTGGGCTGGCTGCCGGGGGGGCTTTCCATCATCGCCCTGATTACATGTGCCATTTTTACGGCCCTGACCGGTGCCACGGGACTTACCATCATCGCGCTTGGCGGGATTCTGCTGCCCGCCATGGTGAGGGGAAAATATCCGGAGATATTTTCCCTCGGGCTATTGACCACATCCGGTACGTTGGGCCTTTTGTTTCCTCCGAGTCTTCCGCTTATCATATACGCAATTGTGGCAAAGGTTCGAATTGATCAGCTGTTTATTGCAGGTATTCTGCCCGGAATCCTTTTACTGGTTTTGCTTTCGGTCTTTAATGTTCATCGATCCATCCGGGCCGATGTGCCCAAAACAGACTTTCAAATTCAAGAAGTGTACCACGCGTTGAAAGCGGCAATATGGGAACTCCCGCTGCCTTTCATCGTTTTAGGCGGAATCTATAGCGGGTATTTTGCAGTGAGTGAGGCTGCTGCCGCCACGGCGGTTTATGTGCTCCTTGTTGAAGTGGTCATCTACCGGGATATCCGGTGGAGAGAACTGCCGGAGATCATGAAAAAAAGCATGGTGCTGGTGGGTACGATCCTGATTATCTTCGGGGCTGCAATGGGACTGACCAATTATCTGATCGATGATCAGATTCCCATGAAGATATTGGGTTTTTTTAAAGCCCATATTGAAAATAAATATCTTTTTCTAGTGGTGTTGAATTTGTTTCTTTTGGCTGCAGGATGTACCATGGGTATTTTCTCGGCCCTGCTGGTGGTGGTCCCGATGCTCACACCCCTTGCCCATGCTTACGGCATCCATCCCATTCATTTGGGAATCATTTTCCTTACCAATCTCGAAATCGGTGCTTCCCTTCCTCCACTGGGGATCAATCTGTTTATTGCCAGTATCCGGTTCGAAAAACCGGTTTTAAGACTCTACGTGGCCTCGCTTCCCTTCATCGCCATACTCTTGGCCGCTCTGGCCATTATCACCTACCTGCCATGGTTTAGCCTGGTTTTACTGGGATAAATCCGCAGCCATACTCATTTCCATTTTATCGCTAAAACCGTCATAGGGGATTCGTCTCCACACCGGAGTTGGTGTACGATGTTCGGCGGAACTTCAATGCAGCAACCGCTGTGAATCGGATGAATCGTGCCGTCCATTTCCAGTTCAAGCTTTCCTTCGAGCACCCAGAAGAAGTGTGTGTCCGCATGCTGATGGGCCGGAACCGGCCCTTTGCCCCCGGGCTCCACATTGATGAGTCGGACGGTAACGTCCTCTGACGACAACGTTAACAATCGCTGCGCGGCAAATCCTTTGTGACCGCCGACCGTTTGGGACGGAATGTCTTCAATTCTCTTGATCTCCGGTTTCATTTGTTGACTCCCTCAGGTTGAATTGTTTTGGACATTGACCATGGCCCGAACGAAAAGATTTCTTCATGATTAAACCATGCAGAAATTAAACTCAATATTTTTGCATGTTGTACTTCAAGTTTGTCCCAGCCAGCTTTTCCTTGACTCGCCAATTGGAGATGTCTATGCTGAAATACCGCAATGCGGCTATCCATAATGCCCAAGTAGCTTACCGGAATCAGGCTTTGGAGGTGAGCCGATTCGTGCGCGTGTGACTGTCTGAGGTTCCACGTAT